>CAISCV010000071.1 GCA_903883945.1 uncultured Chitinophagaceae bacterium
GCTGTCATAATCAAATCGGCAAATTCATCTACTACCAATACAATAAAGGGTAAGTATTGATGTCCTTTTTGAGGATTCAGTCTACGATTGGTAAATTTCTCATTGTATTCTTTAATGTTACGACAACCTGCCTCTTTTAATAGATCGTATCGATTATCCATCTCGATACACAATGCATTAAGCGTACTCACTACCTTTTTTGTATCGGTAATAATACTTTCTTCTTCTCCGGGAAGCTTTGCAAGAAAGTGTTTCTCGATAACGCGATACAAGCTTAATTCCACCTTTTTAGGGTCTACCAATACAAACTTTAGTTGCGAAGGATGCTTTTTGTATAACAACGAAACTAGTAAGGTATTGATACCCACCGACTTTCCCTGACCCGTAGCACCAGCCATCAACAAGTGAGGCATGGTAGCAAGATCTACAATAAAGTTCTCATTATCTATCTTTTTACCAATTGCGATGGGTAAAGAGAAAGTACTGTTAACATACTTTTCCGACATCAGCAAGGTTTTCATGCTTACCACTGTCTTCTTAATATTAGGAACTTCTATACCAATGGTTCCCTTGCCAGGAATTGGTGCAATAATACGAATACCCAACGCTGCCAAACTTAATGCAATGTCATCTTCCAGGTTTTTGATACGACTTATACGCACCCCTGGTGCAGGAACAATCTCATACAATGTTACTGTTGGACCAACCGTTGCAGCAATCCGTTGAATTGCAATATCGTAGTTCATTAACGTAGAGACAATCTGGTTTTTATGCGTTTCTAATTCAGCAGGATCGTGAACAATCTTCTCACTACCGTGCGTCTCTAACAAATCGAGGGTAGGATATTTGTAGTCTTTTAAATCGAGGGTAGCATCGTAATTTGTGTCCAAAGTCTGGCGAGAGATAACCGGAGGTTTTACTTCGAATGGAGGGGCATAGTCTTCCTCTTCATCTGTTTCCATTTCTTCATCCTCTATTGCCAACTCTTCCTCTATGATATCCTTAATTTCCAAATCGAAGGCATTGGTATCAGGTGAATTAAGGGAAGATTTTAGTTTATCATGAACAGTGAATGGTGTTTCCTCACCAATAGCTTGATTGATTTCTAGTGCCAAAGCACCCTTTTGCAACTGACTATCATCAATAAATAGTTTACCTGCTTGCTCAACAGGTTCTATTTCATTGATACTAAAATCTATCAATGGATCATCCTCTGCAGGTTTTTCTTTGGGAAGGATGACAGAAATGCCTGATCCACCCTCTTTCAATTTATTTCCGCTAACGGGAATCCCTTCTTCGGCAATTGAATCTGCGGCGCTTATCTCAAATGGTATTTCGTTGCCAAAAGAAACTTTATCAGAAGCAAACAGAGGCTCATCTTCCTCGTATTCCTCTTCGATAGGTATTATTTCATTTTCCTTGTGTTTAAACTCAGGCCATTTAAACGTTGGATTAAATCGCCATATAAAATAACTAAATAAGGAAGCTATCATTATCGCTCCTGTACCAAAAGTGCCAATCCATTTCACTAACCAATCGTTTACCAACTCTCCAACTGCACCGCCCCAACTAAAACCACTAGTTCTAGATATGAAAGTAAGTGAAATACTCAACAACAACAAACCAACAATTACATAACGAAGATTACGAAACAAGTTGAATATCTTCTTGCCAAATAAAAGATTGATACCCAATATAAAAAAAGTGGTACAGAACAAATAAGAAGCAAGCCCAAAGCCATTAAATATGAATATATGTGCAACGTAGGCACCCAATACGCCTAAAAGATTGTGAATAACTACATCGTTGGTAGCAAAAATTTTAATCCCAAACTGGTGAACTTTATCTTGGTCTTCTTGCCATGTAAAAAGATAGGAAGTGAAGGCAATGAATAAAAATACAGCAAACAAAAGGCTAGACGCACCCGCAATCTTAGTGGTACGCTCGTCTTTTACAACTTCAGCAACAGATACATCTACTTCTTTGTCTGGGTTCAATTCCTCTGGACTTGGTGCAGGAGATGTTTTCTTTCTTAAAAGATTAGCCATAGTAACAAATATATAACTTGTCTGTGGTCAGTGGCTAATGGGAAGTGGTTAGTGTGACTAAAAAAAGGAATTCATAAATTTAATTAACATTCACACTGTTCATTACAGACAACTCATCACTCACTATCCCACTAAAACAATGTTTGTATTCCATTTGCAAGCCTAAACTCATGTTGTAACAACCATTTCTTTCGCTGCATCCCCCCCGAATAGCCCACTAAACTCTTATCGGTTCCAATTACCCGATGGCAAGGAACAATAATGGCAATTTTATTTTTGCCATTACTTCCTGCGACAGCCCTAGTGGCTTTTGGGTCACCCATTCTCTTTGCAAGATCAAGGTAGCTGATTGTTTTTCCAAATGGAATTTGCAATAATTCATTCCAAACATTTTGTTGAAAATCGGTTCCTTCCTGATGAATAGGAATATCAAAACTTTTTCTTCTTCCCTGAAAGAACTCTATCAGCTGTTCGGTACATTGGTGCAAAATATCGCTCACACCAGGTACTCCATAAGTAAGCTGGTTACTATTATCAAGAAAACTAAGCTCAGTAATATAGTTGTCCGTCCCGCCAATCTTTAATAGTCCAACAGGACTTTCATAATATGTATAATAGTATTCTTGCATTTGCCTATTTAAGTTGGAATAGATTCTAATTGATGATCCACAGAAACAACTATCGCAAATAAAAGGCGTTTTATCTTACGTTTTTCATTCCTTCTTCTTACCTACAATTTCTGCTTAATTTTATTTCAACAAACAAATAAACGTTCCAGCTTTTTGGATATTGCTATGGCAAGCAATTTAATTTACAGGTATTGAGAAGAATGCAATGAAACTAACCTAATAAAAGGCAGCAGAAAAGAAATCACCAAATCTATAAAATTGTTAATGATCATTAATGAATGACTGCTAGCTTTTTGGTTATAATTCCATTGTTGCTAGAGACTTGAACATAATATGCACCTGATGGCAAATGTGCTGTTTCGAGTTGATAGGTATTGTTTGTTTGCAGACTCAATTGTTTCTTTCCCACAACGCCTCCCACTGCATTTAGAAGTTTCACAGTCACATTTTTTTCATCGTTATCAAATACTAACGTGGCTTTTATATTGGCAGGGTTGGGAAGCAGTGTAAAGATATTTTTTACACTTGGCATTTGTACAGTTTGTATAGAAGAGTACGATATACTGCCATCGGCATCCTCAATTAAGAGCCGATAAAAAGTGGTCCCGCTAAGTGGAATTATACTACTTATGGAATATTGATTATTGGCTGATATTTTCTTCGCATCAATAGTACGAATGTCATCCCATTTACTGCCATCAGTACTTGACTGAACCTTAAATAAATGAGTATTCCATTCATTGGCAGTAACCCATTCTAATTTTACAGTATTACCTGAAAGAGAGGCATTAAAACTTACTAGTTTCAATGGAAGTGCGGTATCACCCGGTTGAGAAATTATCAAAGAATATGCCTGTGTACCATTATACAAGGTACTTTTATTGGATACTTGTATACTGTAGGTATCTCCTTTGTTAACGTTATTTATAAAAACTTGTTCTACATTATCTAGGTTATTATCGCCTTTGGTAGCACCTGCTACCGGGATGTACGGATTTAACACCCAAGGGAAGTAAGTTACTCCATTTTTTATAATACGTAAATCAAGGTCATTAACCAGTTCTGGCACAGGTTTATGTTTTGAATCGACCGTAACAACCGAACCTGCAGGATCGGTCCAAGAAATGGTTGCCTTTACCGTGCCACTTACAGATGCCGTAAATGTTTGCGAATAGGTCTGAGCATTAGTCAAAACATTCTCTTCGATTATATGTTTTGAGGTAGTTGAATTTTTTGTAGCATTTGCCACCTTAATCGCTTCAGCAGCCAACTGGTTATTCAATACCCCCCAACCAAACTGATAATCGGGTCCGGGTGAAGTTCCTGCCTCATTGGCTGTATGAATTGCAAGCCCTTTGAGGGTTGCCGCCCTCATAAAACTACCACTATGCAAACGGGAATAGTATTCTTGTAATAAAAACAAAGAACCCGTTATACTTGGTGCCGCCTGCGAGGTGCCATTATAGTAGTCGTATGAACTGTCGTTATAATTAACACTTGACAATACATATACCCCATCTCCTACTATATCGGGCTTGATGCGTCCATCATTTGTGGGTCCCCAACTACTAAAAGAACTCATTCTTACATCACTAGGTTGAGTATATCCACCGGGAATGGCTTCAATTGCACCAACAGTAAGAATATTCTTAGCATTATTGTAGGTGGGAATGGTTTGATAGGCATTATTACTAGATATGCCCGTTGGTCTGTTACCTTGTTGCAGGTTGCCCGTACTATCATAATAATCATAAACGTCTCCTATTGCTGGTCCATTTTCGTTTCGATAGTTACCCGCTGCACTCACATGCAAGTAGTAGGGGGCGTTGTATGCGATGTTATCTAGGGTTGCTGCATCGGTGTTATAATAGCCAAAGTTATAGTCTACTGTATCTCTATATTTTCCAAAAAACACCCACGCGCCATAATAATCGCTAAATACCCACCCACATTGATCTCCATAAGAATGATTAGACAACAATAAATTTTTAGACTGACTAGTTACTTGTGCAATATCATCGCCCATCGAAATACTATAAGTAAGTATACCCTGCAAGCCGTTAGCCATTCCTTTCGCAAGTGGGTTGATGCCTGTTGCAATCATTGTTCCTGTTACGTGGGTCGCATGTTCTGATCCTCCACCATTGTCATAAGAGCTGTCCATTCTAGTAATCCTACCCACCAATTCATGATGGGTTTCTCTTACACGACCACCATCCCAGACACCCAGCTTATTCTTCATATTGAGTGATGAACCATTAAGCATTAATCCACTGCTTCCTCCCGGCCACAATGAACTAGTATTTATGGTTGCGGCAGCATCCGAGTTATTAAAAGTGGTGTAATATCTAGGATGATTATTTTCATCTACTCCTACCAATCTTTTATAACCTTTCCCTTTTATATTTTCTTCTAGAGGCCAATGATTGAGCTTTGCCAAAGCCATTGCTTTCAAGCGATTGTTGTTTACAAGTATTTTACGTTCACTTGCAATTTTATCTAATGCTTGTTTATTAGTGAATTCTTGCGCCTTGGAACTCACTACAAAAGTGATTGATACTAACAAAAGAAAAAGATATCTACGCATAATTTTTTTAGTGATTGTTACAAGTATTCATCCTAAATGAGTCACCTATACTGATATCATTTTAGGGTATAAACGCTGTTTCTGTTAACTTTTATTAATTTGAACCACAATATTATCGAATTTTCGAAGTATAAAGCAACAAAACACTTTAAAATAAAATAGGTTAGACAATTATGCCTAACCTTTACTTGTATGGTGGTCTCAACAGGGATCGAACCTGTATCTAGAGTTTAGGAAACGCCTATTCTATCCATTGAACTATGAGACCATTAAGGCGACAAAAATAATGGTTCTGCTACTATAAAGCTTTATTAACTTATACTTTTTATTTTAACCCTAGTCCTAATCAGTTAAAAGTTTAAATAAATACTATTTTTTGATTTTTTTTAAATCCGCTTTATTTCATTGGAGATACTTGAGGAAGTGTGAAGGAATGGATGCTATTTATTTGAACAATGTTATGGTTTATTTGCTTTTTAGTACCCTTTATTTGAAGTCTGGTGGGCTTTATTTGAGGTTGCCTGTCCATAATTAGAAGTTTGGTGGGGTTTATTTGATATTTGGGGCGTCTTTGGCACAATAGCGATGAAAAGTGGTGAGGGGTGAATAGTGAGTGGAGAGTTGTCTGAACCTTGATTTATAGGATTAGAAGGATTTTAAGATTATTGTTATGTGAATGCAATAGAAATCTATTAAAAAAACGATTTGAATAATTGACTATTTACTTACTTTTTATCGGTCTTATGCCCTAATAGACATACTGACTGTGGTTATCCCTTTGAAGTTTTAAATGAATTTGTACTAGTTTAAAGGCTACATTTCCTGAAGGCTAAATAAACTCTCCTTATATTTGACGCCTAATAGTTTAGTATGAAGTTTTATTATTTGTTGATCAGGTACCGTTTCTGGTTGAGTCTTGCCGGAATATTGATTGGTATTATTCTAAACGTTACGGGTTCTGCCGGATTTTGGGCTGCTTCGCCTTTGTATTTCTTGGGTGTAATTGGATTGTTTAGTCACTTTTTTATTGGCCCATTGCGTTTAGTGGAACAATACATGGAGTCGGGCAATGTAGAAGAGGTAGAAAAAATTCTGAAGATTGTATGGTATCCCAATTTATTATACAAGCCCATTCGCAGTGGCTATTATACCATCAAGGGGAATTTATCTATGATGAATAAAGATTTTGATGGTGCCGAAAAGTACTTAAAGCAAAGTACAGCTATAGGAACTGCTATGCCACATGCCGATAGTTCCAATAAGCTACAACTTGGGATGATGGCTATGCAAAAAGGTGACCTTAAAACCGCAGAGGGCTACTACAGGGCAGCCCTACGATTGGGCTTTGCAGATAAAGACAGCGAAGCGGTAGCCTACATGAGTATGGCACAGATATTTGTACAGAAGCGACAATATAAAGCAGGTAGAGACTTTTTTAGAAAAGCAAAAGAGTGTAAACCTAAGAGCAAACAAATTATCGAGCAGATGAAAGAGATGGACAAGTATATGTCCAGAATACAATAAAGGGTTATTAGTTATTAATTATAAGTTATAAAAAAAGTCGTTGAAAATTTACCTCAACGACTTTTTTATTTGCTTTTTATCTTCTCACATTCTACTTATCACTCATAATTATTTAACTAGTGTTCCTACATTCATCCCTTCAATAACTCTTAAAAGGTTGCCGGGTTGATTCATGTCAAAAACAATAATTGGCATCTTGTTCTCCATACACAATGTGAAAGCAGTCATATCCATTACCTTCAAGTTGCTGGAAAGGCAATCCTGATAGCTAAGTGACTCAAATTTAGTAGCAGTTGGGTCTTTCTCTGGGTCTGCAGTATAAATACCATCTACTCTCGTCCCTTTTAATATCACATCAGCTTTCATTTCCACCGCACGAAGACTTCCTGCTGTGTCTGTAGTGAAATAGGGATTACCTGTCCCTGCACCAAATATTACCACTCGTCCTTTTTCTAAATGCCTCAACGCCTTTCTACGAATGTATGGTTCGGCTACCTGCTCCATGTGTATGGCACTTTGCAACCTAGTGTAGACGCCAATCCTTTCTAACATTGCCTGCATAGCCATTGCATTTATTACAGTAGCAAGCATACCCATATAATCGCCATGGGCACGTTCGATGCCACTTTCGGCCTCATTCATACCCCGATAGATGTTACCACCCCCAATAACGATTGCTACCTGAACACCCAAATCGGTCACAGACTTGATATCAATGGCATATTGTTCAATAATTTTCGGATTAAAGGGGTCTCCGTTCTTTTGGTTTCCCAACAAGGCTTCTCCAGACAACTTCAGCAATACTCTTTTGTACTTAGGTAACATTTATTGTTCATTTAGTTCGCTGCAAATAACCTCATTTTTTGGGGTTAATCCAAAGCAATTTCAAATGAGTGGATAAAAAGATGTTGGCAACACCTTTAAACTGTGAAAACTAGCATTTGGGAGAATAGTTTAAGAAGGGGAGGTATAATTTCATTTAGTCAAACTACGCCTCATTTGATATGAGTATTACAGTTGAAATCATTTGTAAAACCAATAGTAAATAAATAAGTAATAGCAAAAAAAAGCGGCTATCAAGTGAATGATAGCCGCTTTTGATATAAAGATAAATTACAAATTATACTTTGAAGTGAGCGAATGCTTTGTTTGCTTCAGCCATACGATGAATATCTTCTTTCTTTTTGTAAGAAGCACCTTCACCCTTGCTTGCTGCAACTATCTCATTAGCCAATTTGTCTGCCATGGTACGACCATTACGCTCACGGCTATAACGAATCATCCATTTGATGCTCAAAGAAGTTTTTCTATCTGCACGAACTTCTGTTGGAATCTGAAAAGTAGATCCACCAATTCTGCGACTTCTAACTTCAACAGCAGGAGTGATGTTTGCAAGCGCTTTCTTCCAAACTTCGTAACCATCCTCATTGGTTGTTTTGCTAACCTTATCTATAGCGTCATAAAAAATGGTGATTGCAGTACTTTTCTTGCCATCCCACATTAAGTTATTGATAAAACGAGTAACCAACTTATCGTTGAACCTGCCATCTGGAGCAAGAGGTAATTTTTTTGCTTGTGCTTTACGCATGACTTAGTATATAAACTTATTAATTAAAATTATTTTTTAGCTTTAGCCTTATTCGTACCATACTTAGAACGACTCTTCTTACGATCTTTTACACCCGCAGTATCCAAACTACCACGAACAATGTGATAACGTACACCCGGCAAATCTTTTACCCTTCCCCCACGTATCAAAACGATGGAGTGCTCTTGCAAGTTGTGACCTTCACCCGGTATGTAGGCAATTACTTCAATCTTATTAGTCAAACGCACCTTTGCTACCTTACGTAGCGCAGAGTTTGGCTTTTTGGGAGTAGTTGTGTACACTCTCGTACAAACACCACGACGCTGAGGACATGCATCCAAAGCTCTTGACTTACTTTTAGCCCTGATTATATCACGACCTTTTCTAACTAGTTGTTGTATTGTAGGCATTCTTAACCCTATATTTTTTTTCGGACGGCAAAAGTAAGAGACTACAGTAGAACTTCCAAATAAAATAACTACTAATTTTAAAATAAAACTAAAATCTCCCTTCTTAAGTCCATTAATTAATGAAATCTTGTTCTAAACACGCTCCATCCAACCATGCGTATCTGCTGCTACTCCTGTTCTGATGTTATCCAACCGACGCTTAAGCTCGGGCGCAACCGTTAGTTTGCTTAAATCGAACTGTAGAATGGTGTCCTTATATTTTAATTCTTGTATTAAAGAAATGGTAGCAGCTGTACCTGTTCCAAATACTTCTTTCAAGCTGCCATCCTCATAAGCCTCTATCAATTCATCGATACTTATCTTTCTTTCTTCAATTGTTAAGCCCATTTCTCTCAAAACAATCAAAGCAGTATCCCTCGTAACGCCAGCCAATATGGTTCCTTCCTCCAAAGAAGGGGTTACAACGGTATTATTTATGATGAACATCACATTCATGGTACCTACTTCTTGCAGCCACTTGTGCTCGAAGGCATCTGTCCACAATACCTGGTCGTACCCTTGTTTCTTTGCCAATTGCGTAGCCAACAAACTTGCTGCATAGTTGCCCGCATTCTTTGCAAAGCCTACCCCACCCGGTGCTGCACGGGTATACGTTTCTTCTACTATTATCCGCATTGGCGCAGAATAGTAAGGCCCTGTAGGACTCAATATAATAATGAACAAATAGGTATCTGAAGGTTTTACACCAATGATGGTATCGGTAGAAAACATAAAAGGCCTGATGTATAAAGAATGATCGGCCTTGGTTGGTATCCATTCCTTGTCCAGCTCAATCAACTGCTTCATACCATCAATAAAGATTTCTTCGGGCACGGTGGGCATACACATACGCTCGGCAGAAGTATTGAACCGTTTAAAATTGTCGTGCGGTCGAAAAATGAAAGCATCACCATTTTCATAGCGATAGGCTTTTATACCTTCGAAAATAGATTGCCCATAATGTATGGCTACCAAAGAAGGCTCTAACTGAAGGGGCTGATAGGGCTTGATTTCTACGTTTTGCCACTCGCCATCGGCATAGGTAGCCACCAACATGTGATCGGTAAAATATTTACCAAAAGGGAGGTTACTGAAGTCTAAATCTTTTAATTTGCTGCTTGCTGTTTTTGTAACGTTTATATTTACCGCGTCTACCATATCCATTCATTTGTTGCAAATTAACTAAAAAAAGAAAAAAGAATTGTCATTAATATTATAAATTAACATGAGTCTAGATAAAATACAGCTTCCCGACTTTCTAATACCTGCTTTATTTAAAGACACGCTGGTACTTACTGATGAATTAAAAGTAGTAAAAGCAACTCCAAAAACATCCTCTCCCCCACCCCCTCCTAGCGAAAAAGCACCAGTTACTTCCCCTGTAAAATTGTTTCTGGGAGACAACAAAAGAAACATTACTATTCTCCTAAAAGATACTGAGGCTGTATATTTAAGGGAAGAGTGGCTGCAATTCTTAACCAATATTCTGGCGGCTTGCAAACTGAATATTGGCGATGTCGCAATCATTAACCAGGCAAAAAATGCCCTATCTTACGAACTATTGCAAACAGCTACTGCCCCCCAATTCATCATTGGGTTTGATGTAACAGCAAAAGAAATGGTGCTTTCCACTGGCATCCCTCCTTATCAGGTGCAGGAGTTGAACGGTTGTACCTTTTTACTTTGCCCACCTTTATCGGTGATGTTTGGCAGTACCGAAGCCGTAAAACAAGAAAAAACGAAACTTTGGACAAGCCTCAAGAAGATGTTTAATTTGTAGGATCGTTAGGTAGGTTGGGGATTGAATGAGTAGAATTGCCGCATTGTACTCAAAGGTTTGAAATTTATTAGTGAAGTGGACTAGTTGGTATTTAGTATCGTCCTATCAATGAAACTTCGAGATTCTAACTATTATTAAATAGCAAACGCTAAGGTTCTAACAAAATTAAATCAAGCTTCTTGATTTTAGAGAACCCTTTATCGAAAGTTATTAATGGAATATCCAACATAATTGCAGAGGCGGCAATGAAGGCATCGGGTAGTTTAATTCTGTATTTTCTTCTTAAAGTGATTGTTATTTCATTAATCGAATCTTTGTGAATTACTTTTTTGCAAGCCAGTAATACATCTTTTACTAAAGCTATTTCTTCGGATTTAATAGTTGGTTTAGATAGTAATTCAATTTCAGTTATAAATTAAAAGTACCATTCACTTTCCAGTAATACTGCTAATGCTGGGTGTTTATCAAAGAGGTAAATAAAGGTACTGGTATCTGCCAAGTAGTTACCACTCATTGCGCATTTGTTTTTGGTAAGTTAAACCATCTCCAAAAGCACCTGGCAATTTGCCATAGAATTCAGCCAATGATTTTGCTTTAGATGTTTGCTTTTTCTTTGCCAATTTGTTTAATGCCTTAAGTGTTTGTGCTAGTGTATCTGTTTTTGATTCTTTTATGATTACCCCCATCTTTTGTTTTTTACTTAGTTAAAAATATACAGTACAATTATACTGTTACCATAATACTATTAAAACTGGTAATAAAATGTTTAGTAAAGTCTATCAAGGGGATATCGTACCTAATCCACACGTTAAACGCCACTAGTGTTCGAAACCGTTTAGTTAATTATACCATTTCTAAAATAAAGTTGCCGTCAATTCCTAGTTTCTGATGCACTGCTTTAAGGAAACTAATATCTGGCTGCCGTTTACCATTTAAAATTTGGGAGAGTTTTGGAGGTGTCATACCAAACATTTCTGCAAGTTGCTTTTGGGAAATTGCCATCTCCTCTGCTTTTTGTTGTACAATAGCATTAATAGTTACAGGCATTGGCATTAATTTCAAAATATAGTCTTCATAATGTTCTATTGCTTTAGCTAAAATTTCTATTTCCTTTGTTTCATCCTCACTAAGGTTCACTTCCCCCTTATTCATAAGGCTATACACTTTGTGCAATGATTCCTTGTAATGTTTGTTATCTGTAATTTTCATTGTTATTTTCTATTTAAATGGTACGTTAGCTGCCCCTGTTTGCTTGTTTAATTTATCATATTCCGAATGACTTCCAAACCACAAAACAAAAATGGTTCTTGTTCTAAAAATTATTAATACAATCAACCTAAATTCATTTCCCTTTATGTTAAAACAATACCTGTCATTCCCCACTGTATCCACACTATTAAATGTTTGTTTCATAGTAGCAAAACTGTTCAAATCGGCATTTTTTGTTTGGGCATACCAATTATTTAGTGCATCTATTGCCAATGGATAATTAACTCCAAAATCGGTAATTGTAGTTTTTGAAATAATTACCATAATGGCAAATATATAACTAATTTCATATTTTGAAATTTATTTTAAATGTAGAAAGTATTTTATCTATATGCGTTATAAATAGATGGGTATTTAATAACGGTTAGTCCATGTCAGCTTTATGAACAAGAGGTAGAGATTAAGTAACTAGTTGCGCCCTTAGCGAATTCACACGCAAAACGTTTGCGTTAGCATTTGTAGATTTTAGCGAAGGACGTAGAATAGCAAGGGAAAACTAATCCTATTTTTTATTAATAAATCTAACACGCATTAAATCAAGCTCAAGCTTTTCAATACAAGCTTTAATTTCTAAATCGTTGTATTCTTCGCTATTATTTGAAAGTTCTAAAAGAATATTTAATGCTTCGATTGCATCAGTAAGACTTTGTTCATCATTAATCTCATTCTTCTCTATTTTGAAAAAAGGCAAAAGTGTTGCTTCGATTTTTTCTATTGCAGTTGATATGTTTGTTTTAAAAAATTCTTTTTGGTAATGATACTCTTTCATTTGATAATGTGCTAACTTCTCAGCAATTACAGAATCAGGAACTTCAATATACCATTCAGCAACATATTGCCCCAATACGCCAGTTTGCCTAGATAGTTGTTCCGCTCTTAGTACAGGATGCTTATCTGTTCTACCAATTTTTATCAATTCGGGTCTTTCACTATTACTTAAGATGTATAGGTACTGTTTATTATCTGTCATTATAATTAATTTAAAAATGGGTTAAGCATTTCTGTGTATGATATCAAAATCCTCTGTTGTCTTGTATTTAAATCCAGGAATGTCGTAAAGTTTTGATTTTGAAATTTCTCCATTGAACCCATAATTTTTTATCCTTTTATTAATCTTCGCAAACTCACTTTCTCCTATTCTAGAATCCACTGTGATACTATCAAAAAGACTTAAAGGGTCAATTTTAAAATGCTTCAATCCAGAATATTTATCTTCTTTATTGTGTGCCTCTAATTGTTCATTTTCGTGACCTAAGGAATTATAAATTATCCTTACTTCATTTTCATAAGAGAATATTGTTCTTTTTATCAATAAAGAGTTTGCTATAGTCTTGTAGTAATTATATCCCCAATATTTTTTATCCTTTAAAACATCATCTATATCAAAAATTTGTTTCCTCAACTCTTTTAAATTTAAATATCGCACCTTTCCAATAAATACACCTTCGTCTTTGTTGTTTACTTGATTATAAATACATTCAAATAACTTTCTTGGTGTAGTTGAAACTTGTATTGATTCTTTTTTGGGTGAATAAACTCTCCACAAAGCATCATCTTCTTTTTTAAAACTCCAGCACTGTCCGTACAAATGCGTTCTATTTCCCCAATACACTACCCTGCCATCTTTGTAAACCTTCTTTGAGTTCAAAACAAAGTTTTCAAAGGGGTCATCCCACATACTAGGTCTTACTAATGTTAATTCATTCTCTTTAAAGAGTTCAAAAAAGAAATCAACTGAGAATATTCGATATATGGGTCTATCTATGTCTTTTTCTTGGAGATTCAGATAATTCTGGTGAATCATATTACTTTGCTTTTGTTCATACTCTGCTTTGATAGAATTAAAAGAACGGTTATTTAATAATTTGTTTACAAATTAACACCTTCCCTCCCACCCCTCAAAAACTATTTAAACTTTAACAGTTGAGTATTGAACTTTTGTTCGAACCTTTACCGGAATTAGAAAAATAAATAATTGCCAGGCCTAAAACGATGCGATATGAATATATTCTTCTCTTACCAATTTCTCTGCTGCAAAGCACGAAATAGCTGCTACTCAACAGCAGTATTGGTTACACAACTTCAGAAAGACGGCTGATAGGTTTAAAACCCTTCAAAAAGTAATTACTTTCTATCAAAAAGGAATTACTTTCTATCAAAAAGTAATTGCTTCCTATCAAAAAGTAATTACTTCCTATCAAGATGTAATTACTTCCTATCAAGATGTAATTACTTCCTATCAAGAAGTAATTGCTTCCTACCAAAAAGGGATTACTTCCTACCAATTAGTAATTACTTTCTATGAAGAAGTAATTACTAATTGGCGATAAAAACAGGGATAAGTTCCGTAAATATATTCATGCATACACTTAAAAATAAAATTATGTCACATAATATATCACGCATACCCTCTACAGATGAAGATAAAAACAGTTATTACATAAATGCAGTCCCGTATATAAACGAACCTGCAAACCAATTGCGCTTTAAGACAAATGCGATTATTTTGGGAACACTAAATAGCAATTTTGCGCTGTGGGGCCCTAATTGGAAAAACTGTAGCGATAAATTTTTAGTAAATAAAATAGCCACAGATTTAAAGGAAAAACTAGAAGCTAAGCTAGACAGTAATATAGCCGAAATATTGGGTGAAATACCCGATTCGGTATTAACGGACGACGATCGTAAGAAATTTTTAATATTCGAACGCAAGGCTGCAAGTGCAGCTGTGGTATCGTCTATTTCACCCGAAATAAGATTCGATTCTATCGGGCATTTGTGGGCAATAGTCCTTTTTCACAATACGGCAACGCCTACTAGCAAAGAAGCACCCGTGGGTAATTTTGTTTTCTTCGAAACATTTATTGGCGAGGCTGGCATTGCAGATTCAGAACTAGTTTTTGGTAATGGCAATGTTTCTTTCTCAGCCTTTCATACTTTTAGTTTCACCATCGACCAAGTAGGCAAAACCTGTTATGTGCGTTGCGCATATCAAATTAAAAAAGGAAATCGTAGTCCAGAAAGCAGTATAATTAGTTTTGTAATAAGATAAGTAGTTAGTGGTTAGTGGTTAGTACGGAATTTAAAACCCTAAAAATAAAAAAAGAGGAAACGAAGCTTTTTACTTTCTATTTCCTCTTTCTTAACTAATAACTAACCACTAACAACTATTCATTGTCCTTTTTCTTCTTAGCCGTTTTTGGGGTTAGCATCAGGAACATCTTTTTACCTTCTAGCTTTGGTAAGCTTTCTGGTTGACCGCAATCTGCCAAACGTTCAGCAAATTTTAGAAGTATCAATTCACCACGCTCTTTAAACATAATAGCACGCCCTTTAAACTGTACCCATGCTTTTACTTTATTGCCATCTTTCAGGAACTTTTCGGCATGTTTGGACTTAAAATCGAAGTCATGATCATCGGTACCGGGGGTAAAGCGCACTTCTTTTACTTCGCTTTGCTTGGCATTAGACTTCATTTCTTTTTCCTTACGCTTCTTTTCGTATAGGAACTTTTTGTAATCGATTGCTTTACAAACGGGTGGATCTGCCGTTGGAGAAATCTCTACCAAATCTAGTTCCAACTGCCTTGCTATTTTCAAAGCTTCGCTTGTAGGATAGATGCCTACTGTTACATTATCGCCAACCAATCGAACTTGTAGCGCTCTAATTTTTTCGTTTATTTTGTGTTCTGGTTCTGGTTGTCTACCGAAACGAGGATTGAACCTTCCGCCTGGTCCGTTATTACTTTTAAAAGGTAATGCCATTAAGCTTTTTTAATTTAATTGTGACTTGTTTGTTTTATTAATTTGCTTCAAAAGGTGTTATTCGCCACTCCTTCTTTCAGCTATTTCTACGATTATATTATTTACAAATGTTTGCAAATCTAAGGAACCTGCGTCTCCTTTTCCTTGTCTGCGTATAGATAGTTTATTTTCTGCTACTTCCTTCTCTCCTACTACCAACATATAAGGCACCCGGCTCAACTCGGCTTCCCGTATTTTCTTGCCTATCTTTTCTTGTCTTTCATCAATTTCCACGCGCACCCCAGACTTTGCTAAAGTAGCTTTCACTTCATTGGCGTAGTCAATGAATTTATCGCTGATAGGTAGGATTTTTACTTGTAGCGGTGCTAACCAAACGGGAAACTTACCCGCATAATGTTCTAACAAAAAGCCAATGAAGCGCTCATGTGTGCCCAAAGGCGCGCGGTGAATGATTAATGGAATATCACTTTCGTTGTTTTGAGTGGTATATTCTAATTTAAATTTACGTCCGCTATTAAAATCAACCTGGTTAGTTGCCAAAGTAAACTCTCTACCAATTATACTCCAAATTTGTACATCAATCTTAGGTCCGTAGAAAGCAGCTTCATCCTGTACCTCAATAAATGGTGTACCTGTATCAATCAAAACTTTCCGCACCATGGCTTCGGTTTCTTGCCAGAATACCGGTTCATTCACATATTTCTTACCCAGTTTGGCAGGATCGTGCAGACTCAAACGCATCACATATTTCTCTATCCCAAATATCTTAAAGTACTTGAGATACATTTCATTTACCGCCTTAAACTCTTCGAAGAACTGCTCTTTGCTACAATAAATGTGTGCATCGTTCATGTGTAGACAACGAACCCGCATCAATCCAAACAATTCACCGCTTTGTTCATAGCGGTAACAAGTTCCATACTCTGCTATGCGGTAAGGTAAATCGCGGTAGCTTTTGGGTTCTGCTCCAAATATCTTGTGATGGTGAGGGCAGTTCATTGGTTTTAGATAATACTTCTCTCCATCCATTTCCATGGGTGGGAACATACTATCTGCATAATAGGGCAAATGCCCACTTGTGAGATAGATACTTTCCTTGGCAATATGTGGGGTAACAACGCGTTTGTAGCCACCTGCCCCTTCTGTTTCCTTTGCCAGCTTTTCTAATTCCTCAATAATCACCGTTCCATTAGGCATCCAGAGTACCAGACCTTGCCCTATTTCATCATCCATAGTATAGATGCCTAGTTCTTTACCCAGCTTCCGGTGATCTCTTTTCTTGGCTTCTTCCAACATCAACAGGTATTCATCTAATTCTTTGGGCGTTGGAAAAGTAATACCATAAAGCCTGGTAAGCTGCTTATTATTTTCATCTCCCTTCCAATAAGCACCCGCAATATTGGTAAGCTTAATTGCTTTTATTGCACCTGTAGCAGGAATGTGTGGCCCACGACACAAATCGGTAAAGGCGCCTTGCGAATAGAAGGTTATTTCTCCATCGGTAAGGTTTCCTAGTAAATCCAATTTATATTCATCTCCTTTCTCTTCGAAATAACTGGTGGCATCTGCCTTAGAGATTTCTTTACGAAGAAAGCGGTTATTCTGCTTAGCAAGCTCTTGCATTTTCTTTTCTAACACCGCTAAATCTTCCTCAGTAAGCTTACGATCTCCTAAGTCCATGTCGTAATAGAAGCCTTTATCCAGAGCAGGCCCTACCCAAAACTTAACACCAGGAAAAACACTTTCAACTGCTTCTGCCATCAGATGCGCAGACGAATGCCAGAAAGTATTCTTTCCTTCGTTGTCGTCCCACGTAATTAATTTTAGAGAAGCATCGGTATTGATGGGTCTGAAAGCATCCCATACCAACCCATTTACATTTGCAGCAAGCACTTTTCTCGCTAACCCTTCGCTGATAGATTTTGCAATATCAAGCGCATTTATTCCGTTTTCATATTGCCTTACAGCACCGTCAGGAAAAGTAATATTTACCATATATCTGTTGAACCCTATTATTTAAAAGTCTGCAAATGTAACAAATGAGTTGATGTATCAATATCTTTATTAAACAGACCCCTTAAAATAACCTTTAACTATTCTTTTACGACATCTGAATTAATTTGCAGGGCTTTTTTGACTATGAGATTGATTATTACATACTTTATTTTATTGTTGGCTACTGTTGGCTTTTCACAGAATATCACTGGTATCTGGCGAGGTTACTTTGTTCAAAACACTTTTCACCTTCGCTCAGGGCAGTTTGTAGAGGACAAATACAAATACGAAGTTCAGATAAACGACTTGCCTAATGATGCAATAGAAGGCGTTACCTACTCTTACAAAACCACTTTGTTTTACGGGAAAGCTGCTTCTCAAGGCATTTACTCTAAGAAAACAAAGACTTTATTATTGAAGGAGACCAAGATGATTGAACTAAAGATAAGTGACCAATCTGTTGCTTGTTTGATGACCTGTTATTTAGATTATACAAAGTCTGCCGACGGATTAAAAGAAACACTTACTGGTAACTACACAAGTACCAACGAACTAAATAAGTCGGAATGTGGCAGTGGTACCGTGTACCTAGAAAAAGTAACGACCACTGATTTTGATAAGGAGGACTTTATAATTAAAAAAGAAAATGCACTCAAACATAAATCCAATCCCTTACTTAAAAAGCCTTCGAAAGGATTGATACTAACCAAGCCTGGTGCGGAAGATTTTATGGTTAGTAAAGGCATCATTAAACCTACTAAGAAGATACCAGTTGATGATACCGTTGCTACTACTCCTGCCATCGTAAACATAGACACTACAGCTACTACCTATACGTTGAAAGATACTGAAAAAGTTGTCTCAATACCAGAGGTACTAACAAAAAGAGAAAATGTTTTGACAGAAACTTTTATCGTTGACAGTGAAGAAGCTAGAATTGAGTTTTATGATAATGGGCAAATAGATGGAGATACCATAAGCGTATATCACAACAATAAAAGGATTGTAAATAGCAAGCGTCTGACGTATACGCCTATTGTAATGCAGGCACACATAGATAAAGATTCATTGTATGAATTTATTGTTGTTGCAGAAAATCTTGGGGCTGTTCCACCAAATACTGCTTTGGTTATCATATCATCTGGCACTAAACATTACGAGATAAATATTGCATCAGATGAGCAACGCAATGCGAAAATAGTTCTGCAATACAAGAAACCTCCATTACAACGTTAGTCTATTCAGATCTGGTGAAATCTAATGTATCCAATACCTCTCCACATTCAATCATTTTCTTAGGGATATATGGATTTTTGATATCAGGGGTATTACTTAACCAATTTGCACCGGTCTCCTTAAAAGCCATTGGACAATGTTCATGATAAATAATTTGCTTATCAAACCGAACTGATTTTATCAAATCATATAATTTATCGCTGATTGTTTGAAA
Source organism: uncultured Chitinophagaceae bacterium (assembly GCA_903883945.1). Taxonomy (GTDB): domain Bacteria; phylum Bacteroidota; class Bacteroidia; order Chitinophagales; family Chitinophagaceae; genus Parasediminibacterium. Next base: position 19,084 of record CAISCV010000071.1, read on the forward strand.
AGGCCTTCTTTGCGCTTCCATATCCTTTTCGCGCATTAAAGTCACTAAGGCCTGGCCTATTTCTGAAACCAATTGGGTAGTTTTATTTTTGTCTGAATTCGTTCCTTGTACTGTTTTTAAATCCAAGGTATCAATTCCTTTTTGCATAGCCAACGCGTGTTGCATTATCATTGCTTCATTTTCCAATACAAAATTGTCTTTAAGCAGATAGTATTCATATATTATACCACCAATACCATAGTTTACGACATCACTATTATTGCCCTGTGCTGTGATTGGGGGAACCTCTGGAACTTTATTTTTTCCACTTGTATCATCGCAAGAAATGAATGCGAAGATTGCAATGATTATAAGAAAATACTTCCACATAAACAGCCTTTTGTAAAAGTAAATGTAAAGTAAAAAAGTATTCTGCGTATATTTTCTCACCAACAATTTATAATAATTACAAAAAAATATAGCTAAAGGTAGCTATCAGAAGTTAAAATATTCCCAACAGCATTATTTAAAACGCTTTAGGGGGAATAATTTTATACAGTTTATTACTTTAACAAATCTCATTATAATACAAAAAAATATTACCCAAAAACGTTCCTTAGCTATTCCACCTATCTATACCCACATTCCTTACAGCTTACGCCCTACATTTGCGACTCAAAAATTTAGGTATCTAATGTTGATAGGCTTTCAGAATTTAACGTTCGAATTTGGTGCAAGGGTAATTGTAGAAGACGCCACCTGGCATATAAACCCGGGAGAACGGATTGGATTGATTGGTTATAATGGCACAGGTAAATCGACTTTACTTAAAGTATTGGTCGGACAGTACCTTCCCTCAAAAGGCACTGTAGAGAAAGGACGCGAAACAACCATTGGCTACCTTCACCAAGATCTTTTAAGCTTTGATACCAATGAAAGTATCCTCGAAGTAGGAATGGGTGCCTTTGAAAAGGTTCGTCAACTAGAAAAAGACATAGAAGAATTGGGGATTGAATTAGAAACCAATGAGAACGAAGAGTTACTGACTAAATACACCGATTTACTCCACGAGATGGATGTATTGGATGGCTACAATATTCAATACAAAACAGAAGAAGTACTGCATGGGCTGGGTTTTACAGTAGAACAGATGAGCAAACCGTATGCACAATTTAGTGGGGGATGGAGAATGCGTGTATTATTAGCGAAAATGATTCTGCAATCACCCGATGTTTTGTTGCTAGATGAACCTACCAACCACTTGGATTTACCTTCTATTGAGTGGCTAGAAAAGTACCTGATGCACTATCAAGGGAGTGTAGTGATTGTGAGCCACGATAAATACTTTTTGAATCGGATGGTGAATAAGATTGTAGAAATTTATCAGCAAGAACTTCATATCTACTCAGGCAACTACGAATATTATGAAACGGAGAAAGAACTACGAGTAGAGATGCAACAAAGAGCATTTGAAAATCAACAGGAATATATTCGTCAGCAAGAACGTTTCGTAGAACGTTTCCGTGCAAAGGCTAGTAAAGCTGCAGCAGCACAGAGTATTATGAAGCGATTGGATAAGATAGATCGCATAGAAAATGTAGAGATTGAAAGACCGAACATAAGAATAAATTTTCAGGTAAACAACCAACCGGGACGTGTATTAGTCACGCTCAAAGAAATTCATAAACAATATGGCGAGAATCTGATTATTGATAAAGGGTTTGCTGAAATAGACCGTGGTGATAAGATTGCACTGATTGGGGCAAATGGAAAGGGTAAGAGTACTTTGTTGCGCATTATTGCCGGAACAGAGGAGAACTTCGGTGGCGAAAGGGTTTGGGGACATAATGTAGAAAGCAGTTTCTATGCACAGCACCAGTTGGAAGCCTTGAACTTGAATAATACCATTTTGGAAGAAATGGTTGATAGCCGTAGTGGGAAGACCGAAGTGGAACTAAGAAGCTTGCTTGGTTGCTTTTTGTTTAGTGGCGATGATTCGGATAAGAAGATCAAGGTATTGAGTGGAGGTGAGAAGGCAAGGGTGGCCTTGGCAAAAGTAATTGTAAGTAAGAGTAACTTCCTGATGCTGGATGAACCTACCAACCACTTGGATATGCACAGTGTGGAACTATTGGCAGATGCCTTGAATAAGTATGAAGGCAGTTTGATATTGGTTAGTCACGACAGGTTCTTTGTTTCCAAAACTGCCAATAAAATATGGGAGATTGTGGACCATGAGATAAAAGAGTTTAAGGGCTCTTATACCGAATATGTAGAATGGAAGGAACGAATGGCAAAGCAGGCAAAAGAAGAAAGCCGCAAAGCCGCTGCCAACAAAGAAGAACCAAAGAGAGTTGACGCACCTAAGAACAAACCGCAGGAAACTCAAACGAATACGAAACCTAGATTAGATAACACCGAATTAAAGAAACTGCAAAACAAGTTTCATAAGGTAGAACAAGAGTTGGAACAATTAAAGAAGGAGAAACATACCATCGAGTTGGCATTGGCTGAACCAGATAGCTATAAGAATGCTGCTAAGTTTGCTGAAACGGAAAAGAGTTATAAGACTGTGAATGAAAAAATAAAACAAGCTGAGAATCAATACGAACAATTGTTTGAACAAATAATGGAATTGGAAGGATAAAGAAAATGGTTAAGATTGAATTTATAAATATTCAAACTTAACCATTTATTGATTCAAAAAACTATTCAATTACAACCTGTTTAGTCTGCTTTCCTGAAGGGGTGAAGATCGTAATAAGATAAACACCTTTTGCAAAAGAATATATAGGAATCTGTTGAACCTTTGTATTATTAATTTTATTTGAATAAACGGCTTTACCAGCTAAATCGGTAATTAAAATCACTCCATATATACTACCTGCATCCGTTTGAATATTTAGGATAGACGTAGCTGGATTTGGGAAAACAGTAAACGAAACTTTATTATTGCAATCTATAGAAATGGCATTGCTATAAGTGCATAATCCGTTTTTATCAACTGATTGTAATCGGTAGTAATACTTGCTGGCAGCATTTGCCAAAGGCAAAATATCACAAAAAGAATAGGCGTTTACCCCATTCACCTGCACTCTTCCTACTTCAGCAAAAGACGTGTTGCCCTTGCTGCGCTGAATAATATAATAAGCCGTATTTGTTTCGGTGGCAGTTTTCCAGTTCAGCAAGGCATTTCCAGCCTTCTCATACCTACCCGAAAATGAAAGAAACGAAACGGGCAATACATTTGAACCTGCATTGTGAAATACGGTTATTGCATTTTTGCCATAATCAGGAACCATTAAATCTGCTTGCCCATCTCCATCAACATCAGCAATAGCCACTGAAAAAGGATAGTAACCCGCGGCGAAGTTGACCCCATCAGCAAAAGAAGTAGCTTGAAGTGCACCTGTGGTGTAGTTATTTTTGATAACAGAAACGTTGTTACTTATCAGATTTGCCACTACAATATCGGGCAAACTGTCGCTATCGATATTACCAACCGAAACAAAATAGGGAGATTCCCCTTTGGTAGAAATATCTACTTTCACACCTAAAGAAGTAGAATCTATCTTACCTGAAGTGGCAGTATTAGTAAGAATAGAAATTGTATTACTTCCCTGATTAACTACTACCACATCTAGCTTACCATCGCTATTCAGATCACCAACCGTTAAGGCATTGGGACCTGTGCCTACCTTATAATCTACCTTGGTAGAAAAAGAGGTCGTATCAATTATATTTGATATGGTCTTATTGTGTAATAAAGAAATCGTTTTAGCATTGAAATTTGTGATGGCCAAATCGGGCTTACCATCACCATCAATATCCGTGATAATAACAGAGGTTGGACCCAAACCCGTATTAAAATCGACAGCTGGAGCAAAAGATGTGGAATCAATACTACCTGCTTTGGATCTATTTTTAAGAATAGAGACCGTATTATTATAACTATTAGTTATCGCAAGATCTGGCTTACCATCTCCATCTAAATCGCCTATAGATACTGAAGTTGGCAATGATAATGTATCCGCAATAAAGCTTACCTGAGCTGCCAGAGAACTAGTGGTAATACTTCCAGAAACAGCACTGTTTCTGTAAACTGAAATTTTATTGGTGAACATATTCGTAATTACAATATCAGGTTTACCATCGCCATCCAAGTCTCCAATTGCTACAGCACTAGGTGTTGAATCGGTAGAAAAATCAACTTTTGTAGCAAAAGCTGGCTGGGAATTAATACTCGTATTCCTTAAAACCGAAAATGTATTGGTACTTCTGTTTACAACTACCAAATCGGCTTTACCATCCCCATCAATATCTGCAACCGCTATTAAACCAGCGGGATTGCTTCCAGTTGTAAAATCTACTTTAGGACTAAAGAAGGATGGTGTAATTAACTGTCCGACTCCACTATTGAAGGTTATTAGAAATGGTTGAGCTGTATTTGTATTCCCTATTAAGTTGGTACTAGTATTAATAACTGAAATAGTTTGGTAAGTTGCGCCAGAAGGCACAATTACTGTCAGGCTAGTACTTGTAGCACTCTGAATACTAGCCCTAGTTGCACCAAAGAAAACGATATCCTTAGCTGTATCTGTATTAAAATTGTCCCCTGTAATCGTAACTATTGTTCCTACAGGGCCACTAATCGGCATAAAAGAAGTAATTATTGGTACTTGCGACTTTGAAGTAAAGGCAATTGTAAATAATATAAAAGCGCTAAGTATTCTGATTGTTTTTTTTTGAAAATGTTGTTGCATATTTTTACTTGTGTGTGTTTGTGTTTTGATTATTTAAAACCCGTTTATGTTAGTTACACTTCCTGTATTGGCAGTAGTAACATTGGTTCCAAACTTAGCAGGAGCCTTATTTATTATTACATTTTTGAAGGTTACGCCGTTCGCATAATTGATTATCATCCCTTTTTTGGCTGAGATATTTGAATTAGTGATAACAATATTTTGAATGATGCTATTTGCAACTCCATTATAAAGTCCGGCATTAGCAGAGCCAGTAACAGTAAGATTATTTATATAAATATTTGCTCCTCCAGGGATCTTAGGAGGTGTAGTAGTTACTGCAGCTTGATAATTCCAATCGACTACAATAGGATTGGTAACTCCTGTCATAGTTATATTGGAATAATAGGTATTCATAACCATTCCACCGTTTCCTGTGTAAGATTTAATCCTGATGCCATTTGTGGTACTCTTAAAGGTGCATCCTGTGACCCTGAGATAATTGTACCCACCACTGGTTTCGCTCCCTATAGAAAGTCCATGACCATATCCGAATGTGCAATTAGCGACCGTAATATCCTGACATCCACTTATTCCCCCCGGACCTGTATTTCCGCCTGCTTTAATTGCTATGTTATCGTCTCCATCACTTATTGAGCAGTTGGTGATCAACACGTTGAAACATTGAGAGGGGTCTATACCGTCTGTGTTGGGAGAATTTTTGTCTGTATTGATCGTAACATGATCAATTACAACATTGGTACAGGCATTGGGTACAATATGGAAACTAGGAGAGTTTTGAATTGTAAGACTATCAATTGTCAAATTATTAGCTGTCAAATATATTAACCGGGGTCTATTTGAAATAGTTTTTGCATTATAAGCAGCCCACCAAGGAGCTCCACTTCCATCGATCGTACCTTGTCCTGTAATCGTTACATTTGAAATTGTACCGGAACTGTACAATAAGTTGTAGAGTTTGCCACCCACTGTCCAATCGGCCATATTGGGACTACCAAGTAAGGTCGCAGCACTGTCAATTCTTAAAATAACATTACTTAATATTCTTAAAGGTGCAGTTCTATAAACTCCCTTCGTTAATCTTACTGTTCCCCCTCCAGTTTTATTACAATAATTAATTGCATTCTGAATAGTAGCAGTTTGTAAGGATGTATCCCCAGAAATGATTGTCAAAACAGAGTCATTATCCACATAATTAGCAAAGACTTTCGTGTAACTAAAAAAAAGGATGCAGGTAACAAAAAAATAAGTAAGGTGTGTCTTCATTGTTTTAATTAAATGATATATTATGATGGTAAAAGTTAATCTTTAAAGAGAAGCTCGTTCGTGTAAATCAAAGGGCATCGCTTCGTGAATATGTGAATTCTGTATCACTGCATTGGCTGCCCTTTCTCCCATTAACTGAAAATCGGTAGAGATAGTCGTAATACCTTTAAGTATAATTTTCTTTAGGAGTGACTCATTGTAGGAAATTACGCCTACATCTTTTCCAACCTCTAAATTGGTAGAGAGAATCTTTTCTATCAGTTCAACAAGGTCATTCTCCATATGCGTTATAAAAACATCCCCTATGTCAATTGTTAAGTTATTGAAATCTTGTACCACTACATAATTGAATGCATATTGATGACAGAAATTTAAGAACCCTTTTACTATTTCAATTGGATAAATGGCATATTCCAGACTAATAATCTTCAAGGTATGATACTTGCTCAAGAGAGGCAGCGCCTTCTCCAAAGCAAAATAGATATCTTTTTCGAAATCCTGATAGATAGCGGCAAAATTTCCTGTAACTTTTGGAACCAGTTTATCGACTATTATAAGTTTCTCTTTCGGTATTTTATTAATTATTTCGTGTACATTATCTCCTCCATCCTTAAAGTGAGGCATAATCAAATAGTGCGTATATTGATCGATTCGTGGAGATAATATCTTTTTAAAGAAAGTGAAATCGTTGTTATAAATAAAGAAGTCGACAGCAGCTGTCTCTGGGATATTGGCTACAAAAGCATCGTAAATGATTTTTTTATGCGGACTTAACTTATTAAAAAGCATTAGTATTTTTAAATGGTCTTCTACCTCTACGTTTTTAATGAAGTATCCTTTTCCAGGAACAGACCCTAATATTCCGATATTCTTTAAATGTTTATAGGCCTTCTCTACAGTATCTCTAGATATTTCGTATTCAAAACTTAATTCATTAATGGAAGGAAGCGATTCTTCTTTTTCTAGTTTCCCCTCATTTATTGCTTTAGTGATAGCATTGGCTAGTTGTAAATATTTTGGTGTAGCTGAGTAATAACTTAAGTCTATGTACTTATAAAAATTTTTTATAACCATTTTATGTAATTGAAATATGACAATTAAGCGTTCACTAGTTCTAAATTAGAAATAAAAATCAAAATTAGCCAAGAAGTTACTACTGATCTTAATTATCAATGAAAGCTTATCATAAAAAGTCTTATTTTACACGACAAGCTTTTGTTCGCTTGCACATTCTACTTTAGTATTTAAAACATTCACACTGTTCGTTTTATACCATCATTCAACATCACTACCCACAACACCAACTAATTTCATTAATTATACAAAAACCTTACGGGCAAATAGACCATACCTACCAATTTTAGACTGAACGTTTATTACGCAACTTTTTTGAAGCATAAGCAATGCCACTTGCTGCCAACATCAAACTCATGCCGCCATCAAATGGAACTACTGGCCCACTATCGGCACCTACGCCTACAGTAGGACTACCCGGACCACCAATCCCTGGATCGTCGGCAGGACTTTGTGCCTTAACATTGATTGTTGTAAAGAAAACACCAATCATTAAGGTAATTACAATCAACCTGATACTTTTTACAACTTGTTGCATTTTATTATTTTTAATTGTTTTTAAAGAAAGTAAAATAGTTGTTAGTGATTAGTGGTTAGTGATTAGTGGTTAGTGATTAGTGGTTAGTGAAAATCTGACTGATTTATAACTAACAACTAACCACTAATCACTAACAACTAGTATTTAAGGTTGAACAGATAAGTTTGTTTGGTGAACTACCTGTTTGCTATTTGCTTCCATAATGCTCACATTGTACATACCCGCTGCCAATGTATTACTGATGCTGATAGCATGTGTTGCACTACCACCTTCGTGGCTGATAGTTTGTTCACTTACCTTTTGTCCTAATACATTGGTAATACTCACTACATATTTACCCGCACTTACATTATCCAATGTCACGTTTAAGGTGCTTCCCTTTAATGGATTCGGATAAACTGTATACTGATTACTGTTTACTGA
>CAISCV010000072.1 GCA_903883945.1 uncultured Chitinophagaceae bacterium
ACTGCCTTGGGCTGGCGGACTGCTTGCTGAACCCAACCGAAGAGAAACCTATTTACCTAAGATACTCCGCCCACAGAATGAAATGGAGTGGTCAGGAACAGAAACGTGGCTTGCCACACAAAATATTCTTTCTTGCATTAAGGATTGGTGCGGAAATACTTTTATCCCAAAGGGGTAAAAGATTGGAGAGAAAGCCTGACCCAAAGGGTAATGCCCTGAAACAAAAAAATAGACATTGAAAAAGACTATTTTAAATTTGTTCTTTACAATTGAAAAAAGAAGTGCATCTTTGTAGTGCAATTTTGCATTTATCATAATGCCCACTGGGGCAGGTTGGGAGTATTCTCACGGGAAATGTAAGATTGTTTTTTTATGCCTATACATAACCATCTGTTCTAAATACTTCCGCATTTTCAAGTACAAACCTGTTCTTCTCGGTATAATAATTCGACTTACCTTTTGCCTTGTATTTGTCAAAATCGTATAGGTCTATTATCAAATTAAATTTTGATTCGAGTACATTGTAAAAGCGTTTGTCCTTCTTTAAAATATATCGCTGCAACACCCAAAGCATATAATCTACAATACTTAATTCTGGCGTGTCCTTACTTTGAACCACCTCGGAATTATAACTTATCTCAAGGGGATTTAATCGTTTTTTATTATCCCTTTTTAAAGCATTGTCAATAGATTGCTTTAATTTGTGCTGTGTATTTTTATTTCTTGCTGATAGGAATACTTGATAAAAAGTGTCTTCCTTATTCAACCTGTCTTTAAGCAAGTGATAGACCAAATCAAAATAAAACTCAGTTTCATTCTTGTTATGCTTTTTATGAAATACATCCAATCTTTTTCTACCTATGACACAGTAAAACTTAAACCCATCAAGCTTTCGTAAAAAATCTATAAACTTTATTTGTACTTCTAAATTGTCGTAACTAGCATGTAGATACCAACCTTTAGGATTTGTAATACAAGGCAAAGTATTGTATAAAGGATCGTTTTTAAGTTCGTCTATAAAAGATAAAATGGCATTACGAATCCCTTTTTTATCCTCTAGTTTTATCATGCCAATAAGCAATAAAGGCTTATACCCTTCTGTTCCTACTATACTTCTGTTTCCGCTAGCATAAAATGCAGGGTCTCCACTTTCATCTATAAAAAGGTATGTTTTGTTTGAATCAGTCATGTAGTAAATGCCATTTAAACATCAAGGGGAAGCCAAGAAGCAAACGAAGATAGCAGTAATGGGAAAGGCAATTAAATAAATAGAAATAGTTTAGTAAAGGTTACATTATACTGATTCCACTTATATTTACATCCAATAGTTCACCATAATGAAGTCACTATGAGTTTCTTTACTTTTTTATTACCTGAAAATGCTAAAACAAGTCAATTGGAGTGCAGATAGAAGCTACCGAACTGGAACTGAAGACGAACCTTTGCAATTTTACTTTGAGGGGCTTTGTAATAGTACCCAATTAGATTTATTACTTGGCTATTTTAGCTCTGCTGCTATTAATGTTCTTTCTCTTGGTTTTGCTAGCTTTTTATATAATGGTGGTAAGGTAAGGATGGTAGTTAATAACATACTATCTGAACAAGACAAAGAGGCAATAAAGACTGCAAGGGATGGAAATATTGATAAAAACCTACTCGACCTCTCTGATATAAAGCAATTAAAAAGAACACTTGACGAATACAGTAACCACTTTTTTGAGTGTCTTGCTTGGCTAATAGCTAATGAAAGAATCCAAATTATCATCATCCGTCCTAAAGGGGGTAATGGAATAGCCCACTACAAATCAGGGGCTTTTTCGGATGGTACAGATACTGTTGGGTTTAAGGCCTCTTGCAATTTCACGGCTTATGGGTTACTTGAAAACTTAGAAGAATTAGATGCCTTTTTAAGTTGGGAAAATAGCAGGTCTAGCAAGATGATTAATAGACAGTATCAGGATTTTTCTTCTATCTTTTCGGGTGATGCTGACTTTACAGAATATTTGAATGTAGAAGATATATCGGTGGCCATTAAGGATGAATTTGGGGGCAAGACTGCCAATGAACTGATAATACAAGAAAAAGAACTGCTAGAAAAGAAGTTAGAGCGATTAAGCAATAAACATATCCGTAAGACCTTTGAAAAAGTAATTGCCCATATTGAGGATATAAGTAGAGAACCAAGGTTTCCTTATCCTTCTGGCCCAAGACCTTATCAAATAGAAGCTTACCAAAATTGGGTTGCCAATGGTTATAAAGGGATTTTTGCTATGGCAACTGGTACTGGTAAGACAATCACTTCCCTAAATTGTGTTTTGCAGGAATACAAAAAGACTGGTTACTACAGATTCATTGTTTTGGTTCCTACAATTTCTTTAGCAACGCAGTGGGAGAGGGAATTGACAGTAAAGTTCAATTTTGAAGAGGTTACTATTTGTTCTAGTCAAAATAATAAGTGGGAAGATTCTGTAAGAGATTATATCAGAAATCTAAGACTTGGTATTAATTCTAACTTCTGCATACTAATTACTTATTCATCTTATAGAATGAAACGGTTTCAAAATATTATCAAAGAAATTCCTGATGAATTGATGAAATCTATAACCCTGATAGCTGATGAAGCGCATACGTTTGGATCTAAAAACTTACTAAAGGTTCTTCCTCACAATATAAATAAGAGAATAGGTCTTTCTGCTACACCAGAAAGACAATATGACGAAATTGGAGAGAATGAAATTTCTGTATTCTTTAATGCTTATCCACCTTATTATACTTTTAAGTATGATATGAAAAAAGCAATTGAAGATGGGGTTTTATGTAGGTACAATTATTATCCTAAACTAGTGGAATTAGAATACGATGAATTGATGGCGTATAGGATTAAAACTATTGAGCTTACTAAATTTATAGACCCCGTAACAGGACGATACAAGGATGAACCTTATGTGAATAATTTGCTTATACAAAGAAAAAACATCATTCATAAAGCACGAAATAAGTCTAAATGCTTAACTGAAATAATTGATGAAATTGGAAAGGAAAACTTCAAGTACGCCTTTATCTATGTTCCCGAAGGATATGAACCAAATTACGAGGATTCGGATATTGAAGTGCAAAGTGAAACTGAAGAAACAAATGATAGTATAATTGATAACTATACAAAAATTTTGTACGAAAATTATAAATTCAGACTTCGAAAGTTTACAGGGGGAACAAACGATAGGGAAGAAATCCTCACCCAATTTTCTACTGGCAAACTAGATGCATTATTAGCAATGAAGTGTTTAGACGAAGGGGTAGATATACCACAAACTAAAATTGCTGTATTTTGCTCAAGTACAGGCAATCCAAGACAGTATATACAAAGAAGAGGGAGAGTATTAAGGGCTTATGGAAAAGATAAAATTGCGATTGTATTTGATATGATTGTGAAACCTTTTTTGGATGTTACAAACACCGATGAAAGACAAGTAAAAATGGAGAAGAATATTTTGGCAAACGAGCTTAGACGATTAATAAATTTTGCAGTCTTATCTGAAAACAAAGATGACTGTCTAAGAAGAATGGAAGCTCTTTGTTATGATTTAGACATTGATATTTATAAATTGGCAAATGAAGAAGAAAACAAGTATAACAATTAATCTTTTTATATGAAAACATTAAATGACAGTTTGAGAGAAGAATTTCGTGAAATATTGAACGAAGAGGACATTAAGGAAATGATAGTTGCCAAGGAATTAGATTTGCAAATTATTGAACAAGCATTTGAAAAACTTTTAAACAATAAGTACGGAACTGATGAAAGTACACTTATTGAAAAAGGCAGAGCAGACTTTGAAACCTTTATAATAAATACTTTAAGAACTCAAACTCATTAAAATGATAATAAATAAGGTAATTATAACTAATTTCTTTTGTTTCATAGATGAAAACCCTTTTGAATTTAAAAAGGGATTAAACATTGTATCAGCACCAAATACTGGGGGGAAATCTCAGCTTTTCAATGCTTTTTACTGGACTTTTTTTGACAAAGTATACTTAGATAACGTTGCAAAAGGGAAAAAAGAATGGACATCTAATTCAAATAGTTTAATACTTTGTCCTGATAAATTGAAAAGTGAAACTAAGGAAGGTGAGAAAATAATCACTTCTGTTGAAATAAGCTTAAGCGATGAGTTTTACTTAAATAATGAACCACAAGATGATATTGTTGAGTATTTGTTTAAAAAACAAGTAGTTTATCTAAAGAATAAGAATGATGTTTCTGTTTATGGGAGACCAGAATTAGAAATTACTTATATAAGAGATGGGGAGACAAATTTTATATTAAGTCATAATCAAAGTTATTTTTTAGAAAAAATATTTCCTTCGAGCATACGTAAATTTATGTGGTATCAAGGAGAAACCATGGATGAGTTATATGATTTTAGTAATCCAAGTACTTTGAAAAATGCCATTCGTGAAATATCATATTTTCCTATTTACGACAATATGGAAAAAATTGTAAAGGCATCCAATTTAAGCATAACTAAAAAGATAGAAAAGGAATTAGGTCAACAGAATAAGTTAAGTGAGCTAGAAAGAGAGTTAATCAGAAATATAAACGCTTCAGCTCAAAGCATTGAAAATAAGAAATCCAATATCAAAGATTTAGAGTTAGATATAGAAAATTTACGTGATGAAGAAGCTGTAATACAACAAAAACTCAGTAACTATGATAAATATAGAGATGTAAAAGAAAAATTGGCATCTTTAGAAAGTGATCTTAAGATGACACTAACCCAAATTAGTGCTTGTGATACATACACTAAAGAAACCCTATTAAATAAATGGATGTTGAATGGTTGTGAGAAAATAATTAACTCTTCTGCTAAAAACTTAAATATTATAAATGAAGAGATTCAAGCATTTCAAAAAAGTAGTAATCCTGTACCATTAAATGTACCTGGACCAGAGTATATAGAACAAATGCTGAGAGATTGCAAATGTTATATATGTGAAAGAGAAGCAAATACTGATACCCCTGCTTATGAAGCTTTAAAAAGGAGATTAAATGATTTTGAAAAAAGTGCATCAAATAAAATATTACAGGAAAATTACACTGAGTTAAACAGAGCTAGGAGAAAACTAGTTAATGAATTGCCGGAGATTAACTCTGAAATTAGGAGTGAACAAGAAAAAAGGGATTCTTTAATAAAAGAAAGAAATAGAATAAATAAGAAGATAAAGAACATCTTAGATGAATTTGGACAAGAGAATGGCTCAATTATAGCGAGTGGTGCAGCAACGGCTAGTCAATTAATAAATAAATGGGATAGTATTAAAAACTCTATTGTTAGGAAAAGAGAGAATCTGAACAAAACCCATATAGAATTAGAAAAATTAAATGATGAGCTTATAGCTTATCAAGAAAAGGGCAGTAAAATTATAAAAAATGCAGTTGGAAATATTGTTGAAAAACAAGCAGGGGAATACATAACACTGTTTGTTAAAAGCATTTCTAAATTGAGTGCCATCGCTCATGCAAAATTGATTAGAGAAATTCAAGATGAAAGTAATAAGCTATATTCCCTATATCTTGGGGGTAAACAACAAGGGTTAATAGAAATAGATAGAGGGATTAGAGTTATAGACAAAATAACCAAAGAAGGATTAAATGATTTAAGTACGGCTGAGACAGTAGCTAGAAAATTAGCAGTCGCTAATGCTTTTTTGTCTTTAAGCGAAAAGAAAATGAAAAGGTCGTATCCAATTGTCGCTGATGCCCCTACATCTGATTTCGATGCAAATAATACATACAATCTTACTGTTAACATTGGAGACTCTTTTCAACAAATGATAATCATGTCGAAAGATTATGCTTCCTTTTCCTACTTGGAATTAGAAAAATTAATTAAAGAGGCGAAAATTTCAAAGTTCTACGAGCTTAGAAATGAATTAATAGAACCAAATGAAATAGATTCAAGGATCAATAGAAAAACATTCATAAAGACCATAAAATAATTTTGAAATGAAAGAAAAGTTATTTGCAGAGATAAATAAGGAAAGTTATTACATACACTATGGTGAAAATGTATTAAAAATTAGAAATCTGTTTAGTAGAAAGCAAGAAAATGATGGCAAACAAGATGACAAATTTTTTTCAAAATATTGGCAAGTATATGCTTGGGCTGCAATTATTGGATTTTTAAAGGACAAAAGGGAAGTTGGTGCAGACTTAAACAACCAAAGGTCATTTGAATTTGTAAGGATTTCAAATGGTTCCGAACAAATTGCCTCGGCACTAATTCTAATGGCAATAAGCAAAATCGAGGCAACTACTTCATCTGATATTTTGAATCCCAGAAAAATTCTAACTATTATAAGTGAATATGCAGAAGGGGGAGCTAAACATATATTAGAAATTAGACAGACACCAGGGTACGAAGATAAGTTTAATAATGCAGATGATTATTTTTATGAGATTTCAGAAAGGGTAAAATTTTAAATATTGGTAAAGAATGTGCTAATAATAATAAATTAAATTGTTCATACTAAGTCATTATTTGTCTTGTGTAGGTAGTAGTTATTACTATTTAATTATGCAATCCTGATTAATTTCTTGAAATAGGGGGATTATTTCTGAAACATTCTTAAACCTCCTTTCTTTACCATGTTGTAACATTTTATTTAATATAGCGAATACTTTTTCATTTTCTTTATTAAAATCTTGGTCAATGATATTACCAATTGGTGCATTGTATTGAAATATGTACCAAAATACTTTGCCAAGTTGAAAAATATCAGATTGATGGTCAATTTTACAATCATAAAAATATTTAAATCCTTTATTTTCACTCAAGTATTTATTCATAACTTCAGGTGAAACCCAGCCTCTGGGACCAATAAACTTTCCTTCTTCTTTAATTCTATAATTTAGATCTTTCCCATCAACCAAACCTAAATCTCCCATTTTCCAAACATTGCCAACGAAAAAAATATTATCAGGTTTAATATCTCTATGAAAAAAAATCGCTCTATCTAGTTGATTTATACCATCTAATAACTCTAAACAAAGTTGAACTTTATTATCAAACTCCAATTTATCATGATTCGCTTCGATATAAGATTTTAAATCATAATCAGCTACCTCCATTGTGTAAAAAAGATAAAACTGATTATCAATTACACATTCGCCATAATCATAAATATTAATTACATTTTCATTTTTCAATAGACTACATGCTTTTAAAGCCTGTATTTCGTTTAAAAATCTTTTATGAGAATCGTAATAAATATTATTGTCCCTACCCTTAAATCTTTTTATCAAAAAAGGAAACTTCATTAATTTAAGTATCGCAATAGGGGATGCTTGATCGAAACTAGTTTTGTCTGTTAAATCTTCCTTCGAAAATAGCTTTAGTATTAGTGAGTTTCCACCTTTATTGCCATCATTAGAAAGGTTATTAAAAAAATATTCTTTCTTTTCAACTGATATATAATTACTTTTTATATCATCAAAATTGATATTAAGAATCCCATTACGTTCTATTTTGATAAAATTTGGAAATTTAAGTTTAATCATTAATCTAACTGTTTAACAAATTTACATCTAATAAATAATAGTCTTCAATCTTGACCAAATCAATTTTATCTTCATTAAATTCCTCACTGAAATATGATAATAAGCTTAATAATGAAGTGTTTTCTTGCAACTTGTCTATTTCAATATTGTTTAGCAAAATGCTTTGCCAAAATGATAACCTTTCTTCTCTAGCTTTTTTAGAGTTACTTTGTGAAACACAATTAATTGCATAGTTTTTAAGTGCTTCACAATCCTGATTTGTTGGTCTAATAAATTGGTCACCATTTTTATCTTTCCGATTAAGTAACAATAGTAAGTCATATTGAAATTTTAGTAAATCATCTGATAAATCATTATTATTATTTAAAAAACAAAACATTGTATAAAAATCACTTTTCTGTTTATATCTTGTTTCGTTTATTGGATAAGTTTCATTCCATTTAGTAAATATTTCAAGAATCTTTATGAAGGATGTTCTTAATAAAGAACTTTCTTCTGCAGTAATATCATTTTGGAACATTTCTTTCTCAATGTATATTTTCTTATCTCTAATACCCTCAAATCCTTTATTCGCTTTTTTGGATTTGTCTTCATTATACATATATAGATAACCAATAAGCTCTTGAATAAATTCTCTATCGTTAAATCTACTTATTGATTTATCACTGAACAAGTCAAGATTAATCAATAATTGATTGTTAGAAAGTTCTTCTGCGAGTTGAAAAAAAAGAGTTTCGTTGTAATATGCTTTTTGACGTTCTGAATCATTAAGGTTTATACCTTTTTTATTAATATAATAGTAAAGTTCTCTTATTTCATCATCACTAGCATTATGAACATAGCATACTTGCAATGGGTAATTCTGAAAGGTTTCACTATTACAAACAGTAATATTATCTTTTGGTGTAATTTTAATCTCATTGTTATTAAACTTTATCATCGTTCTTGATCGCTGTTGACCATCGATCATTTCCATTTTTCCATTATTCATTACTCTAATAAATAAATTAGGTAAAGGATAACCTTTTGAAATTGTACTTATTAAATCTTTTTGGTCTTTAAGAGACCAAATAAATCCCCTTTGATAAGAAGGAGATAAATTTATTTTCTCTGAAATCGCTAAATCCAGTAACTCCAGAATAGTAATAGTTGAATTTATAAAATTCATAAATTTTTAAATAAAACAACTTGCGCAACCTTCTTCCTCTGCTTCGGATAGAATGTCAATCAAGTAAGGTGATTTAATTTTATTTTTTTTGCTTACGATACGTTTTAAGTACTCTTCTTTAATGCTTTGAATCCTTTCAGGTTTTATTAACTCGGAAAGAGTTTCTTCTTGATTCCAAGTAAAACCGTCTTTTTCATATTCCATTGCTTTGCTAAAGCGGTCTGGATGTTGTTCATATAGCCAAACCCATTCTATCTTTTGCTGAAAGAAACAAAAGAAACAACCTGAACGGCTACGGGCATACTGTCCCTTTTTTCCATTTACCTCAAAATCTACTTGTTTATAATACTCTGGAACCCCAACACCACTTTCTTCCAAAATCCTAAATATATCTGCCCTTATTAAAACATCTTCATTATCTATTAAATCAAAACTTACTTCATTAGCCAATGGATAACTTGTTGTTTTAAGAAAGGCAAAAACTAAAGCGTTTAACTCTTTGGTATTAGTGTCTAGCAATAGCTTCAATTTCTGTGCTTGGGTAAAATTGGGGGAAATAGGTTGGCGTAACAAATCTAGGAAATTGCTTTTTTTACTAGGATTTGCCAAGGAAATATATAAATCCTGTATATTTTTTATATTGCTATTAGCTAAAACTTTGTCTATTACATCTTCACTCCAAATGTTTTTCCTGAAAGGGAAAATACTTTGAATATTCGTTTTGCGAGATATATAACCTTCTCTTTCTTCATCGCCCCTGATACCGACATAAGATATTACTGGGTCATCGCCAACAAACTTTTCAAAAGGATCTAATTTTAATTTTCTTGTACACCATCTTGAATTAGAAGAAGGTAAATAACCGCCATACATTTTTAAATAGTGATCGAATGGGTCTTCGTTGCTGCCATCTGCTGCCCTTAACAGAGTTATTTTTTTGCCTAAATAAATTTCAAGGTTTGTAATAAGCTGGTAAGTTTCTTCTAATTCCTTACCTGTATCGCAAGTATAATATTCAACATCTAGATGAGGATACTGGTCTTTCATGTATATGGCTAGGGCGGCACTATCCTTGCCACCAGAAATACCTAATACATGCCTCACTTTTTTCATGGTTGTAATAATTCTTTTAAAATATTTGCTATTGCTACAATATTAAGTGATTTGTCTTTAGAAAGGTGTAGTTTAATTGCATCTTCAATATTATTTATCTCAACAACTTTCGCTTTGGGAAGCCTGACAATCCTTTTTTGAATACCTTCTGAGTAAGAACTCATTTCTATTCCAAATGCCTCTTCTATGGCATCATCTATGCTTGTGCGAGAAAGATTGGTTAAGGTATCTAACTCGACAACGATAGTTTTAAACTTATCATATAAAGCAAATTCATCCTCATCTTTTAAATTATCTAATGATTTACCTACTACCGATTGGGCAATAGAATTTAACCAGGCTTTTTTATCATCTAATTGAGAATCCAGCCTTTGAATGAAGGTTTTTTGATATGGTAAACATAAATGCTTTTTTATTTTATTGAACCTTTGCTGTAATTTGGGTTTATAGCCCTCAAAAGCCAACTGCTCACCTATAATCTCTTGTGTAATGAATATTTCAAAGCGTTGCAACAACTCATCATAACTTCCCCTAAGTACCCGAATTGCTTCTTGCAGTTTTATTATATATGCTTGTAAGTCCTCTTTTGATTGCTGCAAAACATCCATCGAATAACCCAATGCATTAGGAAAATCTTCAAAGAATGATTTCTCTGGGTCTTTAGATTGTACTATAGCCTCGCGTAATGCAATAGCCTCCTTGGGTAGTCTTTTAGTATTTTTTGCGTATTCAGAAAGACCCTTGTAAAAAGTAAGGAATGGTTTAATAGTTTCAATAAAGGTTTGGTTGCTCATTTGCTCCTTGGAGCCTTGATTTAAGAATAAACGGTAACTATTAAATATGTCAAGTTTTACACCTTCTATATCTAATGCCTTTATTTCATAATTTTCTGGGTACTTAATAACTAACTCTAATATTTCATCAGTTAAATATGGAATGTAACCACTCTCGCCAAATAGTGCAAAATCATTTCTTTTTATAAATAAAAAAGAAGCTACCCAAAAATCAATAACCCCTTGCTTTATCTTGAATGGGCTACGTGTAAGTGGCTCTATAAATGCCGCAACAGTCTTTTTACCTTGCTTAGTAAAATTCAGAAAAGAAACAGAATATTCCCACAAATATTTAAAAGAAGATGTTTCTGGTATCTCAATCGCATTATTTGCCTTGTCATTATAAAGTTCTATTCCATTTTCTTTTAATAGAGTAAGATATATTGTTTTCTCTGGTGGAAACTTATTTGATTCAAAGCCTAGATTTGGTTTATTCCAATTATCAACTAATGCACGGAAATAATTCTTTTTGGCCGTATTAATTGACGCAGAAATTTTATGTTTATTTACTAATTCATTATTGAATGATGGGGTTTTGCTATAAACCTTATTGCAAATTATTGACAAGGTGGCATTGAGTTCTTTTTTGCTTGTAATAATAATTTTTTCACCTTTAAAATACCAAACAACTTCGGAGCTATTGTTCGAAAAATTGTTTAGTATTTTATGGCTAAGCAGGTTTCGTTGATGAATAAGAATATTATTCAACTCTTTAAGAGCAAACTTGTCCCCACTATTTTCATTAACTACCCTTTCTGTTTTTTCTATCTCAAACAATAACTCTTTTATTGATTTTGAATTTTTATAAAAGCAGTATAAAACAGCTTCCTCATTATTTTTTGAATGATTAATAATTTCATTCAAAATGTCCCTTTCATTAAATACAAGATTAATAAACCCATCAATCTCATCAAGTGGAATATCATTTATAGGGTATGATGAGATTTTGTACTCGAATAGCCGGGGAGTACCCGTTTCGTACATTGCTTTTTTTGCAATTATTGAAGGTAGTGGATAATGTCTTTTTAATAGTGTTACTACATCTGTTATGTTATCTACTTTACTTCCCGCTTCTATTAAGGCTGTTTGTATATCAAGGTCTGTACCCTCAAATAAAATAAAACGTTTGTTGTAAGCTCTGTAAAGAATTATTTTTTGGGTTTCTAAATTTCCTATTAGTTGTAAAGCATCATTAATTCCTAAACATTTTTCAATATAAGACAATAAGAAAGCCCTGTCTAAGGACGCACCAGCTTGAGCGTTGATATTTAATAGTCCAATTACTTTGATAATTTTAGAATACTCTTTGATATTGCTGTCAAAAGAAGTTTCTACTCTTTCCAATGCTGTTTTAATAGATTTCCAAACACCAAAGTCTGGATTATATTTTGAATTTAAAAGTGTATAGTAATTGAAAATAAGGTAATCGTAAACATCAGCAATTGTATATAGCCCCTTACCTAATTCTTTATGCTGGAATAGCCCTGTATGGTCTGTAGATTCTAAAAAAGAGAATAATGAACGTTCATTTTGCCCATATTTCTGCAATGAGAGCGTTAGAGTATATGCCGAAAGTGCATCTAATGGAAATAAGTTCTCAGCTATTTCATTTATATAATCTTCATTTACAGTAAATGCTTTAGACGTAAAAAGTAGATTTATCGCTTGTTTTATTTGAATAGCATATTTGTTTGTTGATGGTTTTTTATTCAATTTTTCAGAAGCTAGGAATAAAAGCTGTTCTACAGGTTCATTAAATGTAGTTTCTCTGAATCGTCCTTTTACTTTTACCCATTCTTGCTTTTGTACTTGCGTTAAAGACAAGGCGTAAGCATCGAAGTTTTGGTGCACAGTTGTAAATAGTACAATATTATTATCTGGGTTATTTACAAACTCGGCTAGTTGTTGTAAAAAATATAGTTCTCCCTCTGGTTCATTTTGTGAAGCATATTCTAAAAACTTACCAAACTCATCAATTACTAGAAAAAGGATAGGATTTTTATTTCCTAAATCATGATACCTGTTGAACAACTCTGAAAAAATATTTTCTGAGATGTGACTTGTATTTTCTAGCTCAAAAAACTCAGCAAAAAATTGCTTAATTGATTTGTACTCACCAATGATATTGATGAAATCAATGCGGGGATTTGCTAATAAATTAATATTGAAATACTTTTTCCTATTGAGTATGCTTTGCCTAAAAGCCCAAAGAAAAGCAGACTTACCCGTGCCATAAGAACCAATTATACTAAACGAGCGGATACCTGTTTTGAAGTCGTTTACAATTTGGTTTACAACACGAATGGCATTAGGTGTAGGGATATAATTTATCTCCCTTTCGCTATCGCGGATTATATTTATTGATGTTGTAAATTTATTTGTCATAGTAAAAGTCTAATACACTAAACTTATTGGGTTTCTCTTTAAACTGTAATTCTTTTATCCCTGCATGGTTATTAAATACAATCCCATAAGGTTGATAGTTTGAATTTGATACAATGCTATCTACCTTTCTTAAAAGCCCCGCTTGGTCAATTGCAAACACACTACCTATCTGGTTTCTTTCTTGTTCAAGCGTTTGAAAGCTTATTGATTTATCAAAATTATTGTTATCTAAAATTCCATACAAAAGAACCTCTTCTGGTATTTCCAGTTTATCAGTTGAAACAATAGAAACATAGGATTCAAATTTGTCATCAACTTTGCGCTTTTCATTCTGTATAAGCATTAGATCCGTAAGTAAACCAGAAAATGTATCTTCTTTGTCTTTACTCTGTACATCAGTGCGTAAATACATTTTTGTTAGTACATCAAAATCTGTAGAGACTGTATTCTTATTTACTTGCGATATACCTAATTCCTCAGCCTTTCTTACAGCAAAAGCTATGAAATGTTCTTTTGTAAACTCAATCTTTTCTCTTCTGTATTCATTGAAAATAAGGTTATAAATTGAGGAAACATTTTGAGTGACTAAATGATAATGAAGCAACCAAAGAGTGGCTTCATCTTCTAAATATGGGTCTTTTCCTGTAGCATCTTCTAATATGTACTTAGCAAAATCAGTTAGATTGCCTTCTTTATCTAAAATACCAAAAGCCTTCATCCAAAAGTAAATGCTTGAAACCATGTTTTTACCTACCCCAAGTGTAACTACCGCATCCTCACTTGAAAACTTATATCCTTTTTTTACAAACTCGTATCCCTTTTTTAGCCATAAATGCCTACAATGAAATGTATCATGTCCAGAGAAAGTAAGTTTGTTATTTATTTTAACCTCTTCTATCATATAAATTCTATAATCAGTTTGCAAATTTACTCTTTAATAATTGCAATAGATAGGCTCTTATAAACAAAAAATGGAGTATTAAATGCTACAACTATTGAGTTTGAGGGCAATTGTCAAGAAGAATGTTAATAAAGTCTATCATTAAGTTGAACTAGCTTTTAATAATAGTTACTTATTCAAAACACTAGTACCCTATTTAAATCAAAATGGTTTTAAACTGTTCATTTAAACTATCCCAATCGACGTTTTCGAGCAAATGCTTCTCAATGTCAAATTCAGTTGGAGATTTGGCGGTATGTAATAGCTTTCGTTTACCTGCCACTCTCATAAAGATATTACCGCCACCATCGGCACTATAATCTACTAAACTGCCCACGAATTTACTGTCCTCTTTAATATCCAAATAGCTTTCATGCTCTGCATTGAGTTCTATCTTGGTTTTGTGGGTGTTTGTATCTTCATAGAGTTCTTTTAGATTTAGTTGCAAGTTCTGGCTGATGTTAGCCATATTTGGAGAGATAAGGTCGAAAGTGACCTGCCTTATTTGTTTTGGATATTTGCGGATAAGATGCCAAAATTCCTGTGAATCGTAAATCGGTTCTTGGTAGAAAGAAAGATTGTATGCCCTGAGGTGTGCTTCGAGTGTTTCTTGAATAATATTGCCAACAATTTGAGGCTCTTTGAATGCCTGGGAATTGCATTGGATAGCAATTTTTTGTACTGTAGGGTCGTTATTGAAAGCGACTAAAATATTGGGGTAATTCTCCTCGAAATGAGTTGAGAAATCTTTATTGAACAATGTAGTATTCCTTTTGACCCCAACTCTAAAATAACTCATTATCCCATCGGTATATAGAAATTTAGTTGATAATTCGGAACTATTACCTATAAATTTAAAAGCATCCTCAACAAGAATTTTTTGGAAGATATTATTTTTATCAGCCCTAACTTGGTCGGCAGTTTGATAGTCCTGATACATGTTTATTGGCAGAACTTTATCTACCACAAGCTGGTAACGAAAGACTTGAAAACTCGTTTTCTGTAATTCTGGAAGCTGTAATTTACTGACCATGCTTTAGGTAATTCAATAGTTAAAAAGGAAACAATGTTTTATAATCTTACCAATTGGTAAGATTTAATCGTATATTTGTAAGCCACAAAGTAGGCATTAATTATGAAGTTGGTAACATCAAATAAAAATGAAGTTGTTTCTGTATATAGAAATGAGGCATTTGATAATGGCTTTTACCAATATTTCAAGAATAAGGACGAGAATAAAATATCGGAAATACTGAATAGCAAGGAGCGGAACATAAAGTTTAAAAGCGTAACCTATAGGCAGCTAAACAGTTGGAAAGATTTGCTGACCATTGAGCGGGAGGGAAGCGAATGGAGAAGGTTTAGTATAATGGATGCCATTTGGGTGAAAATGATAAAGGAGCTGCGGGAATTTGGCATGAGCCGTAAGCAACTGAAAGTTGCGAAGGAGAGCCTTGAATTTGAAAGTAAGAAATGTGGCGTAGCAATGCCGATGCTAGAGTTTTATACCGCCTTTGCAATTGGGGCTAAAATGCCTGTATTGATAATGATTTTTAAAGATGGGGTTGCTATACCATGTAGCCTGACACAATATAAGATTGCCAAAGAGTTTGTTGGAGTAGAAAACCATATTGAGATAAGCTTGAATGACTTGTTGCAAGGAATGTTGCCTGATGTTGACCTTTCACCCTATATACTGCCTGAATCTGCATTGACTATTGACGAAGTGGAACTGCTTGCATTTATGCGCCTGGGCAAATATGAGAATGTGGAAGTGAAGTATAAAGATGGAAAAATAGATATAATAGAAGGTACTGAAAGAATTGCCACCAATAGGATTGCTGAAATAATGAAGGAGCAATCGTATGATGAAATAAAGATTAGGAGGCAAGGTGGGGCAATAACAAGTGTAGTGAGAATAAAAAAGAAGAAACTTTAGAATAAAAAGGGTGTACCCCTAATAAAATTGCAAATAGCCAATACGACTGGTGTTCCCAGAGTAACGGTACGAAGCAATAAAAATGTTAAGCATTGAAAAATGTAAGAAAATCTTACTCCAAGGCGGAGCTACTTACACAGAAGATGAAGTAAAGGAAATAAGGAAACTACTTTACAAATTGAGCGAACTGGATTACCAATTATTTACTGCACAAAAAACGAAAGAAAATGATACCAGCAATCATTTACACTAGAGTATCTACGGATGAGCAAGCCGAAAAGGGGTTTAGTCTAAGAGACCAAAAGGACAAATTGACAAAGTACTGCGAAGCCAAAGGCATTGAGGTAATGAGGCATTTTGAGGATGATGGCTATTCTGCCAAAACATTCAAAAGACCGCAATTTGATAGCTTGCTTGAGTATCTAAAAAAGAACAAGGGCGTTATTAGAAAGCTGCTGATAATAAAGTGGGATAGGTTTTCTCGTAACACAGAAGCCTCTTTTGTTATGATTACCCAATTGCATAAACTTGGCGTTGAGGTGGAAGCAATAGAGCAAAGGCTGGAT
Source organism: uncultured Chitinophagaceae bacterium (assembly GCA_903883945.1). Taxonomy (GTDB): domain Bacteria; phylum Bacteroidota; class Bacteroidia; order Chitinophagales; family Chitinophagaceae; genus Parasediminibacterium. Next base: position 16,509 of record CAISCV010000072.1, read on the forward strand.
GATAGTGTGCCTGAAAACCTAATAATGAAGGCATTGTATTTAGCAATACCCGAAGTAGAAAACCTAAGAAGATCCCTTAACACTACGAATGGGATGCGAAGGGCATTGAAAGAAGGGCGGTATGTGAGTACTGCACCTTATGGATTTAAGAATGTAAGGGATGCCCAAAACAGACCAATAATAGTGCATTCGGCTATGGCGGAAGTCCTTAAAAAAGCTTTTGAATTGTTTGCTACCGGAACATGGCAGATAGAAATATTGCGAAAGAAGCTTTATGGCGAAGGGATGAAAGTAAGCAAAAGCAATTTTCATGTTTTACTGCGTAATCCTATTTATTGTGGCAAACTACGTGTGAAAGCTTTTAGGGACGAAGAGGAAGAAATAGTGCAAGGTATCCATGAGCCGATAGTAAGTGAGGAACTTTTTAATGATGTGCAGAATGTACTGGACGGTAAAAAGAAAAGCAAGTATAAATATGCCCTTGTAAACAAAGACTATCCAATGAGGGGACATCTAATTTGCCCAAGATGCGGCAAAACCTTAACAGGAAGTTCTGGAAAGGGGAACGGTGGTTTGTATTTCTACTACCATTGTACCAAAGGTTGCAAGGAAAGACACAAGACAGAAATAGCCCATACTGCTTTTGAAAGTTGGTTGGGTGACATTACCCTAAAGCCTGAAATTGCTGCCTTGTATATGGCTGTAATGGAAGATACCTTTAAAACTAATGAAGGGGATAGGGAACAAGATATTAAGAAAATACAAGCTGCAATTGATAAAAACAGGGAATTGCTAGATAAAGCTACTAATAAACTGTTGGAAGATGAAATAGATAAGGATGATTTTAAAAGGATAAAGGAAAAAATTGGTAGAGAATCAATGGACTGCCAAAAGCAGATTAGTGACCTTAAAGCTGCGGAAAGTGGGTATAAGGAATATTGCCGCTTTGGCTTTTCGCTTTTGAGTGACATGAAAAACTGTTATGTTTCTGCTAACCTAGAAAACAGGCAAAAGATGCTTGGTTTGATATTCCCAGAGAAACTAGTATTTTATAATAGTACTTTTCAAACCATGGAAGCTAATGAGGTGCTATCGCTACTATGCAATGGTGGTAAGGGTTTCAGCATTGGGGAAAAAGAAAAGAGCAGCGAAAATGCTGCTCAGTCCTGTGTGGTGACCGCGTTAGGATTCAAACCTAAAACCTTCTGATCCGTAGTCAGATGCTCTATTCAGTTGAGCTACGCAGCCATTTCCGCTAACGGATTGCAAATATAATAGCTGAAACCCAATTAACAAGCATATTCCTGAAAGTTATCAAAAGAGATAAAAGACACTAGTAATTTAATAGCTTATCTAATCGTGCAATTACCTTGTCTACATTTGGTAACATAGCTGCTTCTAAAGCCATATTCATGGGTATTGCAGGCAGATTCATTGCCCCTATCACCTCTACTTTAGCATCTAGAAAGTGATAACAATTATTAGAGATACGTAGTGATAATGACTCTGCGAATGAGTTATTCTGTTGTTCTTCACTTAACACAATCACCTTACCGTGACGGGTTACTGTCTCAAATATTAATTCTTCATCTAATGGGAACAGCGTTCTTAAATCTATCACCTCTACCCTACCCGGATACTTTTTGGCAGCAGCCTTGGCCCAATAAACGCCCATACCATAAGTTATGATACATACACTTTCTCCCTTTTTAACAAAAGCATTGTCGGCAGGAAGTATGATATTTGCTTTTCCTAACGGAAATATATAATCTCTGGATGGCTCCACCATTTTAGCATCTTCTGTACCGGGTAGCTTACTCCAATAAATACCTTTATGTTCCAACATTACCACGGGATTGGGATCGTAGAAAGCGGCTTTCATCAATCCTTTCATATCTGCTGCATTGGATGGATATACCACTTTAATACCTTTTATACAAAGTAAAGTGCTCTCCACACTACCACTATGATAAGGTCCCCCACCACCATAAGCACCTACAGGAACCCTTAAGATTGCTCCTATTGGGAACTTGCCATTGGTTAGATAATTAGACTTAGATACTTCACTCACCAACTGATTGAAGCCTGGATAGATATAGTCGCCGAACTGTACTTCTACAATTGGCTTTAAGCCCATTGCAGACATACCAACGGTGCTTCCAACAATATAAGCCTCTTGTGTTGCCGTATTAAATACCCTTCTATCCCCAAACTTTTCTGCCAAAGTAGCTGTTTCTCTAAACACACCACCTAATCTTCTTCCCACATCCTGACCATACAAAACAGCTTCGTCGTGGTCTTCCATTATCTCTTCTATTGCGTGCAAAGCTGCATCTACCATCAATACTTTCTCTGCACCCTTAGGGCTTCTTTCTCCTTTCTCCTCATTTACTTTTGTAGGTGCAAATACGTTATCCCCTACGGTAGTAATATCTGGTTCAGGAGCAGTGGCTGCTTTTTTGAACGATTCTGTTACCAAGCGTTGTGCATCGGCTTCTACTTCATTTATTTCGTGTTCATTAAAACCTGCACTGCTTAATAATACTCGCATCTTCGGCAATGGATCATACAATCCATGTCTCAATAAATCTTCCCTATCTCTATAAAACTCCTTACGGATACTATTAGAATGGTGTCCCAACAAAGGCACGCGTGCATGCACTAATACAGGCTTGCGTTCTATCCTTGCATAAGAAATGGCTTGTTGCATAGTCTCGAAGCTGCGCATAAAGTCACTGCCATCGCATTGCAAACGGTGTAGACCTTTAAAACCTGAAGCATATTCATACGCAGTAGAGGTTCGTGTTTCTTCGGCAGTAGCACTCTTTCCCCACTGGTTATCTTGTACAAGATAAATAATCGGCAATTCCTTCAACACAGCAAACTGCAATGCCTCACTCACTTCCCCTTCTGTTACGCTACCGTCACCCATGGAACAAAGTACCACTGGCGTTTCGCCATCTACGCCTTTCTTTAATAAGTGGGAATGGGTTTTCTCTAAAAACTGTAGTCCGTGCGCCAAACCAGTTGTTGGGATTGCCTGCATACCGGTAGCACTACTCTGGTGAATGATGTTAGGACGAACGCCGTCCTTATTACTTGGATGACTATAATAGGAACGACCTGCGGAAAATGGGTCGTCCTTCTTTGCTAAGAGTTGTAACATCAGCTCATGGGTAGTAAACCCAATTGACAACAACATACTATCATCGCGGTAATAGGGACTCACCCAATCACAAGAAAGCAATTGTAGCCCAGTGGCAATCTGTATGGCTTCGTGCCCCCTAGAAGTAGAGTGTTCATATTTACATACCTGCATATTGGCGTCAAAAGTATCGCCCATGGCTTTTGCCGTCACCATCAGCCTGTAGGCTTGTAGTAATGTTTCGCGGTTTAGCATGTTGTAATACTTTTTACTTTCAAAATGAGGTTATATACTATTATTTATTTGATATCCAACTTAAAAAAAGCTTCTTCACCAATAAATCCTTCCAACTTATCTCCCGGTAAACATTCTCCAACACCAGCAGGTGTACCCGTGTAGACCAAATCGCCGATATTGAGGGAGAAATATGTTGAAATATGTGATACTATTTTATCAAACGAAAAAATCATGTCTTTAGTATTGCCAGACTGCACAATATTTTCATTCTGTTTTAACGAAAATAAAATAGGACTTAAAGAATTCGTTTCAATCAGGTCATTCCATCTGGTGGAAAGAAAAGCTGAGTTGTCCCAAGCCTTTGCTTTTTCCCACGGCAAACCCTTCTTCTTTAGTTCTACCTGAAGATCTCTTGCAGTAAAATCTATTCCCAAAGAATAGGCATTGTAATACTGCGAGGCAGCAGACTCTTGTAAGCTTCTGCCATTCTTGCAGATGCGCAATACAATCTCTATCTCGTAATGCAGTTCATTAGTAAACGAAGGATAGTAAAACGGGGTATTTGCTTGTATTAAAGCGCTTTTGGGCTTCATGAAAATAACTGGCTCTTCAGGTATTGCATTACCCAATTCCTTAGCGTGCTCGCTGTAATTACGCCCAACGCAGAAAATTTTCATAATAGTACGTTTAAAATAACAATTATATAACCACGTTTTTTGTCTTTTTGTAGTTGTAACACCACGCTAAAACGGTTACATATACTATATTCTAACAGCTATAACTGAAAACTTGTATAATTTATTGTGTGAAGGATAGTGTATTTGCGAAATTCATGGCTTTTTCAATGCCAATGGTGGCAAACTGCTCGATTATTTCGGTGGATTTTTCTATTTTCTTTATAACGATAGGTCTCTCTTCAGGAAACCATTTACCCAACACAAACTCCACCTGCATTCCTTTGGGAAAGTTGTTGCCAATTCCAAATCGTAGTTTGGGATAAGTGTCAGTACCAAGTGTCAGTTGAATATCGCGCAGACCATTGTGCCCAGCATCACTACCACTAGCACGTAACCTGATTTTACTTAGCGGTAATGCAAGGTCATCTACTATGGTAAGGCTATTTTCAAGTTCAACTTTTTCTTTATCCAACCAATATTTAAAAGCCTTTCCACTAAGATTCATGTAAGTAGTCGGTTTAACACAGATAAAAATCCGTCCCTTCCATTTCACTTCTGCCACATAAGCCAACCTATCTAGTTTATATTGCCCATTGTTTTTAATGACAAAAGCATCCAATACATCAAAACCTATGTTGTGACGGGTATGGTTATACTCGCCACCTACGTTACCCAATCCAACCAATAAAAACTTACTCATGGGACAAATGTAAATAGTTGGGGTTTATATTAATCGATTGAGGTATCATAGTAATTTATTTATTATGTAAAAACTATAATTTTCACACCATCAGCAAATATTAGTTTATACCAATTAACAGAATAAAGAGCTGTTAACAACTAAGGCATTAATAATTAAAACAACCCAATTAGCAGCGATTTTTAAAGTAAAAAATTGTTCCACTGAAGATACTTTCGATTCCAATAATTAAACATTCGATACCATTGAAGTCATATTCAGAGCAAATGAAAGCACTACTGATATCAAATTCGAAGTAGTTCTTTTCAAAAAACGCTCATCCGATCCCAATAATAAAAATCGTAAGAATCAGCTCTTTATTTTGCAATTTGGCAAAATATATTACTTAACGGCTCTTTAATACCTCATCAATACAAGAATAGGCTGCCCTTCTGGACAGCCTATTCTTTAAAAATATTAAATTGAAATTGAAATCTAGTTAGGCTTCAGTAGCGATAGATTTCATTGCGGTCATAGCTGCTCTCAATGTAGCCCCTACTTCCTCAATCTGATGTGCACGGATTGATTTATTTACTGCGATGATTTCTTTATTATCAACGCCATTGTCCTTACCAGCATTGAAGTTTGTACCGATAACATCTGTACCTATTTTCTTCATGAAATCAGCCAATAAAGGTTTACAAGCATGATCGAACAAGTAACAACCATACTCGGCAGTATCGGAGATTACACGGTTCATTTCGAACAATTTCTTACGTGCAATGGTGTTTGCAATCAATGGGGTTTCGTGCAATGACTCGTAGTAAGCAGACTCGGCCTTGATACCAGATTGAACCATTGTTTCGAAAGCCAACTCAACGCCAGACTTAACAAAAGCAACCATCAACAAACCATTGTCAAAGAACTCTTGCTCAGCAATCTTAGCACTGGTAACAGCAGTTTTTTCGAAAGCAGTTTCGCCAGTGGCAGCGCGCCAAGTCAATAGGTTCTTATCATCATTTGCCCAGTCTTCCATCATGGTCTTGGAAAATTCACCGCTCATGATATCATCCTGATGTTTTTGGAACAATGGACGCATGATAGTCTTTAATTCTTCAGCCAGTTCAAATGCTTTAATTTTAGCAGGATTGCTCAAACGATCCATCATGGCAGTGATACCACCTTGTTTTAATGCTTCAGTAATTACTTCCCAACCATATTGAATTAACTTAGCCGCATAAGCACCATCAATTCCTTTCTCAACCATCTTATCAAAACTAAGGATAGAACCTGTTTGCAACAAACCACAAAGGATGGTTTGTTCGCCCATCAAATCTGACTTAACTTCTGCAACAAAAGAAGATTTCAAAACACCCGCTCTATGTCCGCCTGTACCGGCTGCATAAGCCTTAGCTTGTTCCCAACCTTTACCTTGAGGATCGTTTTCTGGGTGAACCGCAATCAGGGTAGGTACGCCAAAACCACGTACATATTCCGCACGAACTTCAGAACCAGGACATTTAGGAGCCACCATAATAACGGTTAAGTCCTTACGGATTTGCATTCCTTCTTCCACAATATTAAAACCATGAGAGTAAGAAAGTGTAGCACCTTGTTTCATTAAAGGCATTACCGCACTCACCACAGCAGTGTGTTGTTTATCAGGTGTAAGGTTGATAACCAAATCGGCAGTAGGAATTAATTCATCATAAGTACCTACTGTAAAGCCGTTTTCGGTAACACCTTTCCAGCTTGCACGTTTGCTTTCAATAGCTTCCTTTCGCAAAGCATAAGAAACATCTAACCCTGAATCACGAAGGTTCAAACCTTGGTTAAGACCTTGTGCACCAGCACCCACTATTACTATTTTCTTACCTTTTAGAGCAGTAACGCCATCAGCGAACTGACTGCCGTCCATAAACTCACATACGCCTAACTGACTTAATTTTTCTCTCAATGAAAGCGTGTTGAAATAATTTGCCATCGTTTCTTTTGTTTTCCGCCCCCGTCCCCTAAAGGGGTGTAAGGGCAATTGTTAATTACTATTTTATTGAATGAATTTAACGGGCTGCAAAGTAAAGGAGTTTACATTGAAAATACACCTTCGCGTTTGCCCAGATATTCATTTTCAGACAACTCCTCAGCAGGCTGGTATGCTTCAAACTCACGAAGCTTTTCATGAAAACCACTACTAGCCTTGATGATGGCTACACGTGCACTGCGCACAAACTCTATGAGTCCAAAAGGTGCCAAAGCATTAATTAACCCTTCGGTTTCTTCGCGGTGACCAGTTGTTTCGAAGATGACATAATCTTTTCTGATTACAACCGCCCTTGCACCATGTTTATGTAAGAGACGCTCCACCAATACCTTCTCGGCAATAATTTCTGTGGGTACTTTATACAAAGCCAACTCCTGCCAGATGATTTCGTCATTGGTATTGAAGTAGGCCTTTAGTACCTCCACTTGTTTTTCTATCTGACGGCAAAGTTTGCGAACCACATCTTCATACTCATTGATTACAATGGTAAAACGGTGGATGCCCTCTGCTTCAGATGGAGAGGTGTTCAAGCTTTCTATATTGATTTTTCTTCTTGAGAAGATAATGGCAATACGATTGAGTAAGCCCACCTGATTTTCGGTGTAAACTGTGATGGTGAATTCTTGTTTTATACTTTCTTCCATATCCTGCTTTTTTATACTTTAAGATTCTTGAATGAATCCAATTTTAGACCTTTCTATTTGTGCCTTACTTTTCTCTTCCTTTTGTAATAGAAATCGTAAAGCCTGATTAATATCTTTAAACTTTATTTCCATTTCTGTTTCCAATTCTGAAATCTTATTGAGAGTTCCTGATAATTATTTAGATGCTGCCTCAAAACAACAAAGGCTCTCATAATTGAGATGTTTACTTAAACAGCAGGCTTACTTTTCAAAACACTTGTAAGCATTGCCACGCCTTGCTCCGTAAATACCGATGGAATTGAAGGACTAAACTTTGCCGTCTCGGGCAAGAGGTTATCACAATTTGTGATAACCTCTTGCCATTCTGCTTTTGTTAGTTGAAACATGAAATCGCTTGGAAATCTAAATATGTTTCTTTTAACAGCTTGTTTCAATACCCTTGTTTCAACTTGATATAATGTAGCCAAATGAAAATCAAACATTACAGGATAGCCCCTGATTGTAAAAATCTGTTGTTTAAGCAATCCTATTTCCATGATCTCTTTATTGAAAGGTTACCGTCAGTTTTACACTTGATCTTTGGTTAATACAATTTCAGAAACACCTCTTCCTTGTGGCACCATCGGGAATACATTATCTTCCTTGGCAACCATAACTTCCAACAAATAAGAACCATCGTGGTTAAGCATGGTGGCTATTGCACTCTTTAGGTCTTTTCTATCGTTAACACTAGCCCCATCTATACGGTATGCCTTTGCAACCGCCACATAATCAGGGCTTTGAATATCTACAAAAGAGTAACGTTTATCATGGAATAACTGCTGCCATTGCCTTACCATTCCTAAGAAACGATTGTTGAGGATAAGGATTTTTACATTAACACCAGTCTGCATGATGGTACCCAACTCTTGAATAGTCATTTGAATACCTCCATCGCCAATGATGGCAACCACGGTTCTTTCTGGAGCACCAAACTTAGCACCGATAGCAGCAGGCAAGCCAAAGCCCATTGTACCCGCACCACCAGAAGTAATATTACTTTTTGACTGATTGAACTTAGCATATCTGCAAGCAACCATCTGGTGCTGCCCAACATCTGTTACGATGATAGCATTGCCATGAGTTAGTTCATTTAAACTATTCAACACCTCGCCCATCGTCATTTCACCTTCAGTTGGGTTTAGTTCCTTCTGAATAACAATTTCATTTTCTTTTAAAGAAAGAGCTTTGAATTGGTTATGCCATTCGGTGTGTTCTTTTTTGTCAATTAATGCAGTAAGCATTGGCAATGTTTCCTTACAATCGCCCCAAACAGGAACGGTTGTCTTCACATTCTTATCTATTTCAGCAGGGTCAATATCTAAGTGAATAACCCTTGCTTGCTTAGCATATTTATCTAATCTCCCTGTAACACGATCATCAAAACGCATCCCCACTGCAATCAATACATCACATTCATTGGTTAAAACGTTAGGACCATAATTGCCGTGCATACCTAGCATACCTACATTTAGGTAATGGTCGGTTGGTAAGGCACTCAATCCTAAGATTGTCCAAGCAGAAGGTAAACCTCCTTTTTCGATAAAGGCTTTAAACTCTTTTTCAGCTTCACCAAGAATTACCCCCTGACCAAAGATTACAAAAGGTTTCTTCGCTTCATTAATCAATTTAGCTGCAGCTTCTACATAAGAAGGTCTTACGATAGGCTTTGGACGATAGCTGCGTATGTGATTACAAGGTTTATATCCTTCGTAATCGAACTTTTGTAGTTGAGCATTCTTGGTAATATCCACCAGAACAGGTCCCGGTCTTCCTGTTCTTGCGATGAAGAAAGCCTTTGCCAAAGCATTAGGAATTTCGGAAGCATCTGTTACCTGACAATTCCATTTGGTAACAGGTGTGGTAATATTGATTACATCCACTTCCTGAAAAGCATCCGTACCCAACAAATGAGCAAATACCTGACCTGTAATGCATACCAACGGCGTACTATCAATCATTGCATCAGCCAACCCAGTAACTAAGTTTGTAGCACCAGGACCGCTTGTTGCAAACACAACTCCTACCCTGCCAGAACTTCTTGCATAACCCTGTCCAGCATGAATACCCCCTTGTTCGTGACGGACAAGAATATGTTTTAGTTTATCATGATAATCGTATAGCGCATCATAGATAGGCATGATGGCACCACCCGGATAACCGAAAACAGTATCCACCCCTTCTACAATCAAAGCCTCCAAGACTGCTTGAGAGCCGGTGATATTTGTTCCTACTTTATTATCCCATACACCCCCATCCCCTAAAGGGGCATTAGCAGTTGCTGCTTGGGGTTCTTCTAGTACTAATGTTTCTTCCATAATATATTTTTAATAGTACGCTAATGTTAATCCGTTTTAAAACCTATCCTTTGCCTTGCTTCCCAATCTGTTTCTTCGTCTTGTTTGGTTAGCAATCTATCTAATGCCTCATAAATCTTATCCAAATGCACATCATGATTACCAACCTTATCTTTCAAGTCCTTTAGTTGAACTATGATGTCTGCATATTGCGAAGCAAATTTTCTTAATTCAATAAAAGCCCGCACTATGGCGATGTTCATTCTAATCGCAGTCTCACTTTTTAAAATACTTGCTGCCATTGTTATTCCGTGTTCTGTAAAGGCATAAGGCAACGAGTCTCTTCTTCTTCGAGTTTGGGATGTGGTCACAATTTGTGACCACATCAACTTCCATTCTTCAATCGTCAATTGAAACATAAACTCTTCAGGAAATCTTTCAATGTTTCTTTTGATTGCCTGATTAAAGACTTTAGTACTTACCTCATACATTGTAGCAAGATCAAAGTCAAGCATTACTTTATGCCCTCTAATCTCAAAAATCTTCTTTTGGATGACTTGTATTTCCATAACGCCTCATTTTAATCTTGAAATCACAAATTGTGATACCAAGTTATTCCCTTTTCTCTCTATGAGGTCACAATTTGCGACCTCATACCTTGTCATTTCAATTCATACCCATCACACAAATTGTGATGATGGAGTATTCCTATTCAACCCCTTTAGGGGATGGGGGTTACGCCTCATCCGTTACACAACCTTCACTTGCATCTTTTACGCACTGGGCATATTTGAATAAAACACCCTTTGTTGCTTTAAGGGCTGGTTGTTTCCAAGCGGCTCTTCTTGCAGCAATTTCTTCTTCGGAAACTTTTAGGTTGATGGTGTTATTTACCGCATCCAATTCTATGATGTCATTATCCTTTACCAAGGCAATCGTTCCGCCATCATAAGCTTCCGGAGTAATGTGCCCTACCACAAAACCATGTGTTCCACCACTAAAACGTCCATCTGTAATTAAAGCAACCGATTTACCTAAACCTGCACCAATAATGGCACTTGTAGGTTTCAACATTTCAGGCATTCCTGGTCCACCTTTTGGTCCAACATATCTAATAACAACCACATCGCCTGAATGAACACGGCCACTTTGGATACCGGCAATTAACTCATGTTCGCCATCAAAAACCCTTGCAGTACCCACAAACTTTTCGCCTTCCTTACCACTAATCTTCGCCACACTTCCTTTGGTAGCTAAGTTTCCATAAAGGATTTGTAAGTGCCCCGTTGCTTTAATCGGTGTTTCTAAAGGAAAAACAATCTTCTGTGTTTCAAAATTCAAATCGGGAACAGAAGCCAAATTCTCTGCAAGTGTTTTACCAGTCACAGTCAAGCAATTGCCATGAAGCAATCCATTTTCCAATAAATATTTCATCACAGAAGGAACGCCACCATGCTCGTGCAAATCCTGCATCAAGTATTTACCGCTAGGTTTAAAATCAGCCAAAACTGGAATCCGATCACTGATAGCTTGCACATCATCTTGCGTAATCGAAACATCCACACTCTTTGCCATCGCAATCAAGTGCAATACAGCATTGGTGCTTCCGCCCAAAACCATGATGGTTACAATCGCATTTTGAAAAGCCTCACGCGTCATGATATCACGTGGCTTAATATCTTTCTCCAACAATAAACGGATAGCCTTACCAGCAGCTATGCACTCTTGATTTTTTTCTTCGCTGATAGCAGGATTGGAAGAAGAATAAGGCAAACTCATACCCATCGCTTCTATCGCCGCAGACATCGTATTAGCCGTGTACATACCGCCACAAGCGCCTGCACCCGGACAACTATTCATCACAATACCCTTAAAATCTGCTTCATCCAAGTTGCCAGCAATCTTTTGACCGAGGGCTTCGAAGGCAGAAACGATGTTCAAATCCTGACCTTTATAATGACCCGGTGCAATCGTACCCCCATAAACCATAATGGCAGGACGGTTCAAACGCCCCATCGCCATGATAGAACCTGGCATATTCTTATCGCAACCAGGCACGGCAATCACCGCATCATAATATTGGGCACCACAAACGGCTTCGATGCTATCCGCAATAATATCGCGGCTAACCAAGCTATAACGCATCCCGTCGGTACCATTGCTGATACCATCGCTCACGCCAATGGTGTTAAAAATCAATCCTACTAAATCTTCTTCCCAAACACCCTTCTTAATGGTTTTAGCCAAATCGTTCAGGTGCATATTACACGTATTTCCATCCCAACCCATGCTCGCAATACCCACTTGCGGCTTAGCCAAATCTGCATCTGTCAACCCAATTCCATACAACATGGCTTGTGCCGCAGGTTGCGTAACATCTTGTGTAACCGTCTTACTGTACTTATTTAATTCACCCATAAAGCAATTTTTATCTATTTTATTTCTAAACTTTAAATTCTTTTCTATCTATTTACTTATGTCCCTCAGTCAAATCCGTATGTCCCGATTTGTTTGAGGTATGTCCGAATAACTTTCCCGTATGTCCGAAAGTTCTTGCGGTATGTCCCAAAATCACCGCGGTATGTCCCGCAAGGAAATCGGGACATACGGATTTGACTGAGGGGCATACGGAAATTGCTCAGGGACAACCCATTTTTGATTAATTTATCAATTAAAAGAGCTTCTTATCAACCAATATTTATAAACTAATCACCAAATCCTTGTAAGCCACTTGAATCTTTTTACTAACCGAATCATTCCAAGTTTTAGCGAAAGGTTTATTATCCAAACTTTCAAAACCTATCACTTCGGCAGCCGTCCCACAAAAGAAAGCGGCATCTCCTCCATATATTTCTTCGGTAGTAAATCTTTTTTCTATTACGTCAATACCTAAATCCTTGCATATTTCCATCACCGTTGCCCTAGTAATTCCCGGAAGGATATGTCCCAAAGCAGGGGTAAACAGCTTTTCATCCTTTTCATAAAACAGATTAGCACCTGGGGCTTCTGCTGCAAAACCATCCATATCAGTCAATAATGCCTCATCAAAACCCTTCGCTTTCGCTTCGTGACTCGCCATGATGGAGTTTACATAATGCCCGCTTGCCTTGGCCGTAATCCTGAAACCTTTTGGATTGGGACGTTGGAACGAAGAAGTCATTACCCTAAGCAGTTTCTCTCCCAAAAAAGGTTGCATTTCCCAAGCCTGAATGGTGAAATGAGAAATGGTATTGGGATTGAAACTCATATTGTCTGGCCCATAAACCAACGGCCGGATGTAGGCATCGCCCAGATTATTGTCTGCCAAAACCTTATCGGTAGCTTTAATCAATTCTTCTACAGAATAAGAAAAAGGCATGTTCAATGCCTGTGCAGAGGCAATCAATCGTTGATAATGTTCTACAGGTTTAAAGATTTGAGTAGTGCCATCCTTCATTTTATAAGAACGGATACCCTCGAAAACCGCATAGCCATAGTGCAATGACTGACCATACAAATCGGTGCGCGCGTCGGCTGCTTTAACATATTCTCCATCGAGAAAGAGGATGGTGTGCTCGTTGTAATACTTCATCTGAACCTAGATTTAAGAGGATTTTAGAGATTAAAGGGAAAGCTAGACGACTTAAATTTATTATTCTGTAACCTTTTAAAATCTAAACTCACTGCACCGAAATTTATCAACAGCCCAACTTCAAGATTATAGGCTTCCAAATAATTTTTTGCTTGTGCTAGATGTACATTTTCTAGCATAATCAGCGCCTTTAATTCAACCATTATTTTATTATCTACAAAAAAATCCACCCTTCTACTCCCAATCTGTTCGTTTCTGTAAAAGATGCCCATCTCAAATTCTCTTTGAAATATCAATCCAAAAAGTTTCATTTCAATTTCTAATGCCCTTTGATATATTACTTCCTGAAAACCATTACCGAGTGTTGAATGAACTTTCATTGCCGCTCCAATAATCTTTTGAGTTATGTCCTTATACTTCAGTTCAATCATAACCTATTTTTACTTTCTTCCCTTTAATCTAAAAGATCCTTTTAAATCTAGGTTCAGACTATATCACCGTTGATTTTCTCAACTCAATATTCTCATGATTCACCTCATCTGTTATTCTATGACCTACATAATCGGCAATCAATTCGCCGAGGGTAGAGGTAAAATAAAAGTTGATGGGATCAATATCTTTCGTAACGAATTTATTGTTCAATGTCCAAGAAACGGCTTCTCTAACTCTTCTTGCTTCCTCATGCAATTGGAAATAATCCAACATCATAGCAGCAGACAAAATAGAACCAATTGGATTGGCAATATCCTTTCCGGCAGCTTGTGGATAAGAACCATGAATAGGCTCGAACAAAGCAGTGATATTACCTACAGAAGCTGAAGGTACCAAACCCAAAGAACCATTCAGCGCACTTGCTTCATGGCTGATGATATCACCAAACAGATTCTCTGTAAGGATTACATCAAACTGTTTGGGGTTTACAATTATCTGCATCGCTGCATTATCAGCAAACATATAATTTACTTCTACATCTGTATATTGTGTAGCAATTTCTTTAACCACCTTTCTCCACAAACGGGAAGTTTCCAACACATTAGCCTTATCAACTAAGGTTAGTTTCTTACGACGAATCTGTGCATTTTTAAATGCAAGGTGTGCAATACGATCAATTTCAGCAACACTATAATTGCAAGTATCAGTAGCATTAAAGCCATCGCCACTTGTATGTTTCTCTCCAAAATAAATACCGCCAGTCAATTCGCGATAAATAACCAAATCAACCTCTTGCAAGAAAGATTCTTTTAGAGGAGATAAATGAGCAAGAGAAGGATAAATTCTTAAAGGACGAATATTACAATAGAGCTGAAGTACTTTTCTGATTGCCAGTAAACCTTGCTCGGGACGAACCTTTGCACTTGGGTCATTATCATACTTTGGATGTCCTACAGCGCCAAACAAAATAGCATCACTCTCTAGACAGGTAGTAATCGTTTCATCGGGCAACGCACTTCCTGTTTCATCGATGGCTACTGCCCCCATTAAGCAATGTGTATAATGAAATTCATGACCATAATGCTGTGCAACAGCATCTAGTACTTTGATAGCCTGATTGGTTACTTCTGGACCAATTCCATCACCTGAGATAACCGCAATATTCTTTTTCATATGTATGATGAAATGATTTTAATGATTAAATGATATGGTCATTTTATTTACAACCTATAACTTAATACGTATTACTTTCTATGCATTTACCGCTATTTTTAAAGATTCAGGTATCATTAAATGTAAATCCTCGTCCATCACTTCCTTTTTGCTATCTGCCACTTGAAGGAATAATTGATATAAGGTATCAATTTCGTCGCGGTTGAACTGGTAACCTAATTTGTGTAGACGGAAAGCCAACGCACTACGACCGCTACGGGCAGTCAATACAATTTTAGAAAGATCGGCACCCACTTCAGCTGGGTCGATGATTTCATATGTAGTAGCTTCTTTTAAGAACCCATCCTGGTGGATTCCACTTGAGTGAGAAAATGCATTCGCACCCACAATTGCCTTATTAGGTTGAGTAGGCACACGCATTGTTTCACTTACCTGACGGCTAAGTGGATGTAACAACTTGGTGTTTACATCGGTATATAATCCCAATTCTTTGTGTTGTTTCAATACCATCACCACTTCTTCAAGGGCAGTATTACCAGCACGTTCTCCCAAGCCATTGATGGTACACTCTATCTGACGGGCACCATTCATTGCACCTGCAATGGAGTTGGCAGTCGCCAAACCAAGGTCGTTGTGGCAATGGCAAGAGATAATTGCTCGGTCTATATTAGATACATTATTCTTTAGATAAGCGATAATAGCACCATATTGATGAGGTAAGCAATAACCTGTGGTATCAGGAATGTTCACTACTGTAGCACCGGCACCAATAACAGATTCAATCAACTTAGCCAAGAAAGGAAGGTCGGCACGGCCTGCATCTTCTGCATAAAACTCCACATCATCTACATAGTTCTTAGCAAGTTTTACGGCTTTGATGGCTCTTTCAACAATATCCTCTCTCGTTGTGTTGAATTTATATTTGATGTGATTATCAGACGAGCCAATACCTGTATGGATACGAGGGCGTTTGGCATATTTCAATGCTTCCCCTGCTACTTCTATATCTTTTTGCACGGCACGCGTTAATCCGCATACTGTTGCATTCTTAATGATTTTAGAAATCTCATTAACGCTTTCAAAATCCCCGGGTGAGGAGATGGGGAAACCCGCTTCAATAATATCTACGCCCAAAGCTTCTAAAGACAAAGCCAATTCAATCTTTTCTCTTGTATTTAATTTACAACCGGGCACTTGTTCGCCATCCCTAAGTGTCGTATCGAAAATATGAATCTTGTTATCTGACATTTAATCTTATTTTGAATGTTAAATTTTATGTTTTAAATCAAAGAATTAGTGTTGTTAAAACAGTTATTCTGTAATTAATCGACAAACTTAGCCACTCTACTTTTATATTGCATGTCAAAATAGATAACTATTTACGTTGTATAAATAGGCTATATTTGAATATAATTCAATGCCAGTAAGGGTTTTAATACAATTTGATTACAATGCCTAATAGGAGTACAGATAACTTATTTCAGCTGATAAAGTCGATGCAAAAGGGCGAGAAGCGCAACTTTAAGCTTTATGTGCAACGAAATGCCGCCGATGACAACTTAAAGATTATCCATCTTTTTGATGCTTTGGACAAGATGCATGAGTACGATGAAATTCAACTCTTCAAGAAGATTCCTAGCCTTTCTAAGGCACAGCTCTCCAACACCAAAGCGCACTTATATAAACAAGTATTGAGCAGTCTTCGATTGTTAAAAGATGACGATAACATAGATATTCAACTCCACGAACAAATGGATTTTGCCAAGATACTCTACAATAAAGGGCTGTATCACCAGAGCCTGAAAGTGTTAGATAAGATTAAAGAACTGGCAAAGTCTGCCAACCAGATAACGTTTCAACTGCAAGCTGTTATCTTCGAAAAGAAGATTGAGACCCTCCACATCACCCGTAGTATTGGCAATCGAGCTGATGAATTGAGTCTGGAAAGTGATACCATCAACAACCATTTGCTTTTAGTAGGCAAACTTTCCAACCTTGCATTGCAGTTGTATGGCTGGTATATTGAACATGGGCATGCAAGGGATAGTAAAGATGTGCATGCCATCAAGTCTTTCTTCGAGACCAACCTACCCTCCTATCGGATAGATGAAATTGGGTTTTATGAAAAGCTGTATCTGTATCAATCTTATTGCTGGTATGGGTTTATCCTGCAAGACCTGTTGATGTATTACCGATATACCCGTAAATGGGTAGAGCTTTTTGAGGAGTCGGAACAGATGCAACACATAGAACCCGGACAATACATCCGTGGGTTGCACAACTTGTTGAGTGCGCATTTTAACCTGAGTAACTACGAGAAGTTTGAGCAGGATCTACAGAAGTTCGAGGCTTTTGCTGCTTCCCCTGCTGCGACTAATACACAAAATGCGGCCATACAAACCTTTGTGTACCTGCATATTGCCAAGATAAACAAGCACTTTCTGGAAGGAACTTTCACAGAAGGGTTACAATTGGTTCCTTATATAGAGGAGCGCTTAGAGGAATACCACCTACACTTAGATAAGCATCGGGTATTGGTGTTTTATTATAAGATTGCCTGTTTATACTTTGGAAGTGGCGACAACGAAAAGGCAATTGATTACCTGAATAAAATCATTAACTGGAAGGTGAGCCTCCGTACCGATCTGCAGTGCTATGCCCGTCTCTTGCACCTGATTGCACACTACGAACTGGGCAACTTCGAGTTGTTGGAATATCTGGTGAAGTCGGTATATCGTTTTATGGCCAAGATGAATAACCTCAGTACGGTGGAAGAAGAGGTGTTTAAATTCATCCGGAAGTCGTTCTCTTTATCGCCTGCTAAATTGATTCCTGCCTTTAAGAGTTTAAAAGAGAAATTAGAAAAGCTAGAATCTAATCCATTAGAGAGTCGTTCTTTTATGTATCTCGATATTATTGGTTGGCTAGAGAGTAAGATTATTAAAGTGCCTGTGCAGGAGATCAGAAGGCGTCGATTTCTGGAAGGAAGAAAGGGGAAGTAACAAGCAGTAATGCGTTGAGCGTTGTTTCTAACATGCCTAGTAGCTTGTATATCCAATAACCTTATATCAAGTGATTGCTTACTGCCAGCCTTACCAATGCAGCCGTGTTTTTTACATTAAACTTAGTGAGCATATTCTTACGATGCGAATCGACGGTAGTAACTGAGAGGAATAATTGATTGGCTATTTCTGCATTGTTTAACCCATCGGCTATCAATTCCAGCACTTCTTTCTCTCTTTTGGTAAGCAGCGGTAATTCGTTGGTTGGCGTACTGCTTTTTAATACCGTTGCCACCGAAAAACTAATGTATTCTTTCCCCTTTGCTACCTCATGGAGTGCAGTGAGTATCTCGGTTTTAGAGGCATCTTTCAATAAATAGCCCGAAGCCCCGTTCTCTATCATCTTTTTGATAACACTCGGCTGGTTACTGATACTTAAGGCAATAACCTGAACACCAGGATATTTTTGCTTCACTTCTTTACACAAATCTAGTCCACTCATCTCGGGCAGGTTAATGTCCATCAGTATCACATCGGGTTGCTTGGTGGGCAACATATCCAATAAAGCAGCAGGCGATTTGGTATAACCCATCCATTCAATATCCCGCTCCCCTTCCAATAACGACCGGATACCTTCTATTACCATCTGATGGTCTTCTATTATAAATACTTTAATCATTTTATTAGTGGTTAGTGGTTAGTTATTAGTGGTTAGTGTGAGTTTTGACTAATAACTAACCACTATAATTGTATCTCTATGCTTACCGATGTTCCATTTCCTTCGCTTGCTTGTATATCCATGGTGCCATTTAGGTAAGCGACCCTGCTTTTCAAATTATTATATCCGATGCCGTCGCTATGTAGCAGTAGGCTGGTGTTAAATCCTTTTCCATCATCTTCTACCGTGATGCTAAGGGTATTTTCCTTTCTAATTAGTTGTACCAAGGCATTAGTGGCCTTTGCATGTTTAAGGATGTTATTAACCAATTCCTGCACCACCCGATAGATGATAGATGCTTTATTTTGAGGAATCGTATCATCCTTTATATCGAAGGATTGATAAACTAGTTGCACCGCCCCACTCTGCCTAATGTTGGTACAGAAATCTTGCAACGCAGTATCCAAGCCAAATTTCAACAAGGACTCCGGCATCATATTGTGCGCTACTCGTCTTAATTCACTGATAGATTTATCGAGCATTCCCATACTTCTCTCAAATGCTAAGGCATCTTCTTGTGTGATAATTAAATTGTTTTTCATGTTACTAAATGAATATTTTGTGCTAGATAATATGCCTCCCAAACCATCGTGCAGGTCTTTGGCAAGCCTTTGCCGCTCTTGTTCCTGACCTTGCAAAACAGATTCGGTGGCCAATAATTGTTGTTCTTGTTCCAACTCTCTAATGCGTTGCGCCTTTAAGGTATCTTGTGCCAATAGGAGTGTGTTTTTCTGTTTTGCATTACGATAATAAAGAAAACCAAGTAATGAAAGTAGTACTATCGAGGCTATCAAAACCGATATGGTCGTATAGTGTTGCCTAAGTGTAAGGGCGGTAATCGCTTTTTCGTGGGTGAGGTCATTAATCTCTGCTTGTTTTTTATTCAGCGAATATTCTGCTTCTAGTTGTTGGTTATACTTTAATATCCTATTACTTACCCCTGCTTCTTTGATAGAATCTGCCAACTGCCTTTCGCTTTCAAACACACTAACATCTCCTGTTGCCAAGGCAATGTCGCTAAGGAGGGCATGCACTTCTTCTAAATTGGAATGTATCTTGTTTTCGGTAAGGATTGCTAACGATTCTGTAGCATATTGCTTTGCCTTTGCATATGCCTTCTTCTTAAAGTTATAAGACCCTAACTGGTATCTAGCCACTGCTAATCCCTCCTTATCATCTACTGCTTTAGACAAGCTTTCTATTTCAGTCACATTCTTTTCTACCATTGATAGCTTATTAGTAGCCAACAATACCTCATTGATGCAGGCTAATGCCCCCGACTGATAGGTGTTATCATTAATTCTTACCCCAATCGCATACTGTTGATGAGATAATAGCAGGGCAGAATCGTACTTTTTCATTTTAATCAATACGGCACTAAGGTTTTGCAATCCTACTGCCTCGCCAAAATCGCTATGCCCTTCCCTGCTGTTAGAAATGGCTTTCAACGCATATTGATACGCCTTTTCCCTATCTTCGATAGATACATATACACCTAGGATATTGCCATAAACAATACCTAATTTATACTTATTCTTTTCGCTTTCAAATACCACCACTGCCTTTTGGTAATATTCCAGCGCTTTTTCTACGTTTCCATTATCTAAATAACTTTCTGCTACGTTGTTGTACGCCCCACCGAGCATATTGGGGTTATTAGCCTTTTCGGCAATGGCAACGGCTTGAAGCGTAAGTTTCAAGGCTTCATCAAATTTTGCTTCACGCATCATTATCTCTGTAATACAGGCAAGATACCGCAACTTACCCCTGGTATAGTTCAGCTTATTGCTCAGTATATTTCCTTTTTGATAATAATACATAGCCGAGTCGGGGCGGTTGGCTTGATACATACCGCCTATATTTATGATGGTTTCTACCATGTCACTGTCTTCCTTCAGGTGTTCGAGTCTATTAAACAAACTATCGCGATACAGCTTCCAATTTGGCTGACTATAGCCATTAGTGCAGCAGATAATCATTAAAAAGAAGATGACTTGTTTCCTCATTCACGCAATATTTATGCTTTAAAAATAAAGGTTATTATCATTCATAACCGTTATCGTGTAAAAATGCAGCATCGAACGGTTTGCTTTTCTCCCCTTTTTAGGGGAATTATCTCTAATTGAAGCCAACAAGTAAGATAAATTATGCTTTATCTGTAAAAAAATCCCCTTTTTAGGGGAGAAAGCACTGCACCGGGTACAGATACTTTTGCTTTATCAAAAACGAGATGCAAAAAATGGCACCTCCATTTATTAAACAATTAAATACAATCAGCAATGAAAAAAAAGTTACTTGTTCTCCTGCTAGCAGTTACTAGCTTAAGTGCCATGGCTCAAAATTATCATGGGCATTATTTAACTAAAATAACCGCAACCGGTTATGGCCCTACACAGTTTAAATGTGTGGCTTACGATAAACGGGGCAACCTCTACGCAGCAGGTAGTTTTAGAGACACGGCCCTTTTTAACAATGGTGCTAAAATAGTGTCTACCGAAGGATCTGAAGACATCATTATTGCTAAGTTTGATCGGAAAGGAAAGACTATCTGGGCTAAAAAAGCAGGGGGCAGGTTTGATATAGAGACTGCACATGACATTGCGGTAGATAGTAACAACAACGTATACATAGTGGGTTTTGCCCAAGGCAAGGCTAAGTTTGATAATTTTATTATCAATCAGGACACCGCTGCAGGCCAGCATGGCTTTTTGGCTAAGCTAGATAGTGCCGGAAACTTTAAATGGGTGAAAGGCGGAAGAGCATTTGAATACAATACCTACAACCCCAAGCAGTCATCGCTATACATAGATAAAAACAATAACTTGTTTGTCGGCGGCTCCATCACCAACCAAGTAACTAGCCTCCCCGATTTTGACAGCATTCCTTTTACCAATATCGGTTGTTGTAACAGCAACGTTTTTCTTTGGAAAATGGATGCCAATGGAAAACTCCTTGCTCGTTTCGAACCAGCACTTGGCTTCGACTTTATTACAGGCATCACCGGAGACTCGAAGGGTAATATTATCGTAGCAGGTGCTTACAGTAGCGATACGACGGCTGTTGGTGCCCTGCAAATTGTTTCTAGTAGCCCCATACTAAATGCTAAGGGAATTTATGGCAGTGCCTACAACTCTGGCTATACTTTAAAACTAGACAATAACCTTAAGACCCTATGGATAAAACCAAACTGGGGTACTTCGAACTCTGTATTTACCGGTGTGGCTACAGATTCGTTGGATAATATATATGTGGGAGGCACTTATACTGATACCGTACAATTGGGTACAACCAAGCTCATTACAGGAGAGCATTCAAACAATATCTATTATGCAAAATATAATGCAGCAGGCACTTTGCAATGGGCTAAAAGCTATGGTGCTTTTACGGAATCTGGGTATGAAACCTATCAACTTGCCTGCGACAAAACGAATGATAAGCTTTGGGCAACCTTTCACAACTTCACCTATCCCCTTGTGTTTAGCGGCATAACCATCAACAGCGGCCTAGCCATTTGCGAGATGAATAAGACCAATGGGGCTATCACTAATATTATCCAAAACACCACCGACCCCGATGTAAGGGCCATTGGTTTGGCCGTTTGGAAAAAGAATGTGGCCGTAGTGGGCAGCTATAGAACAGGGTTTCCGGGGGCCGATTCCACGCTTACCATCCTTGGCAAACATGTACCCATCTATTACAATGAACCCGAAGATGGCTTTGTGCTGGAGTTTACCGATACTACCACCTTCCCTTTACCCGTAGGTATTGTAGCCGTAAAGGCGTATGCAAAACAAGGAGGAATACAGGTAGAATGGACTGCAGAAAACGAAACCAACATTGCCTATTACGAAGTAGAAAAAAGCTCGAATGGTGTTGCCTACACCACCATTGCCACCCAGAAAGCGAATAATAACAATAAGGCTTTCACCTATAACAACATCGACAATACCGTTGTGGGAAGCGCCAATTTGTACTACCGGATAAAAATAGTAAGCAAAGATGGCACCGTAAAATATACCCCGTCTGTTGCTATCAGCACCAACAGTGTGGGTACTATACGGGTTTATCCCAACCCGGTTACCAACCATTCTTTTAGCTTATTACTGAATAATGTAGAAAAAGGAAGTTACCAGTTGAAGCTAGCAAATAGCCTCGGAACAACGGTACACACCCAAACAATCAACCACCAAGGCGGGTCGGCCAATGAGCGTATTGTGTTGCAAAACCTAGCCAAAGGCACCTATTACCTTCAAATAAACGGTGCCAAAGGAAGTGTGTATACGCAACCATTGCTCGTGCAATAATATAGGTACAATACCACTAGTATTCACCCCGATACTAGTTTCTCCCAAAGCCCCTTTGATGCAAACATCAAAGGGGCTTTTGTTGTAGAATACCAACACCCTACCCCCTGCCCTATCGCCTTACAACCATGCATTTGAATAGATAGAAAGACTTCGAACAGCCCCTTCACCCACTTGAATGGGGAACGTGGTGTTAGCACCACAAACTAAGGTGCCAACACCCCAACGCATGGTGCTAACACCCTACAACAAGGTGCTAACACCTTAAGCTATGGTTTTAACACCCTAAACGATGGTGCTACCACCCTAAACCATGGTGCCAACACCCTACTTTGTGGTGCTAACACCATAGACCAAACTCGGGCATCCGCAAGCTGGAGAAATTAAAAAGAACACTTGGCTGAATTGTGTATAGCTTGCATACTTATTTTACTGCGCATCTTATAACCACTACCCGTTTTTAGTTTATTATTAAACAGATTGATTATGCCCAACAGACTACCGTTCCCGAATGAAGAAGGAGAATTACATACGTATTTTGAGGTGTGTATGGAGTATTTAATAGATAATCAGGTACGATTGGGTGTTTCTGATGAAGATATGTTGGCACTATTAGACGAACACGCTATCTGGAAAAAAGTATTTCCTGCTGCAGCAAATGCGGCTACGTCTACCAAGTCTTTGGTGACCAATAAAAACGATTCTTTAAAGAAAATGCTGGCGATTATGCGGCGCATTTATGCAGATATTCCTAAAAGCAAGCTGCTGATTACCGACTATGACACCTTTGGTATGACGCAACGTACTAGTAATCAGTCGAAGAACCCTAGGCCCAAAACTGCGCCCCACATCCACATCGAATCGGGAAATCGGCTGGTACACCTGATTACTTTTATTGATGCGGAAGGAGAAGGTACGACTGCAAAACCAGAGGGCATAAAAAGTGGGCAGCTATGGATGCGGATTGGAAATGAACCAACAGATGCTGCCGACCTCACTTTTGTGGGCAACTGCACAAAATGGCCTTATCACGTAGAATTTAAAGGAGCCGATGCTGGTAAGATGGCCTATTACTGGGCAAGATGGGAAAACACAACGGCACAAGTGGGTGAATGGGGCCCTGTTGCATCGGCAACAATTGGAGGGTGATGACGGGTAGAACGCGATGGATATTACTGTTATATAATTCCTACAATAACCTCTTTTAAAAGACCTATCCGATTAGGCGAATCAAGAGTTGAAAGTCCCTTTGGGGACTAAATATTGGTAGCCATTTCAAAAAGCAGCCTACAAAAGTGCTGTAGGTACGACATCTTTGTTTTCTATTGCATTAAAAAATCACGAATAGTCTATTTATCAATTGATAGGTCGTCCCTAAAGGGACTTCATGATGATTTTTCATCGATATCTCTACCAATATACCGTACCAAAAGGCACTTATCTGATGAAAATACAACGCTTGATTCGCATATATTAAGGGTGAGTGGATAGCTGAGCGCTGTTTGTATAATTAGTTGAAGAAACAGCGAAAGAAAAAGAAAGAATGGCAATCATTTATGACTATTTACGTAGCATGAATAACGATACTACTTCCTATTTTAAGTATACAACCCTAGCAAACAGGAACAATAGGGAGGGCAGGTCCAACCCTCAAGTCTTTTGCAGGCATTTATTAAACAGCCCATTCGGTAGTAATTATGGCCTTACGAAGGTGCGATTGGTAGACAAAAAACCTTTATTGGGAATAAATCATCCCCTTTTGGGCGTTACTCAATTGCAGTTATTTAGGTCTATTTACGGTGCTTAAAAAAATTACTAACGAAAAAATTTCACCATTCATTTATTTCTCCTACATTTGCAGCCATTAAAAAATTAAAAGGAGGCAATACCGTTTGCTTCAAAAGACAAATACAATGGCAATAACTAAAGAAAAAAAGGTTAGCATTTTCACCCA
>CAISCV010000073.1 GCA_903883945.1 uncultured Chitinophagaceae bacterium
AGGCTTTTGACCTCATAGTCGAAAAGACAAGGGAAATAATAAGACCCAACAGAATAGAGAAAAGAAGCAACAGACAAAAAAGACCTTTTCACATGAATTACAAACCACTATGACAAAATCCTTAACTAAACGACATTGGATATTAATCCGTCTCATTTGCGCAGCAAATTAATAAATTATTAGTTTAATCGACCCCTAACCCTGTCAGCGTCATGTCATGTGCACGAATCAATCTTTTCTGACAATTATGATTATTTTGCAATATGAAAAGACTCCTTCGTTCCTCGCAGAAAAACACACAGGGGGCAACTTCAATTTCCCAAGAGATCTATTCCAGGTATGTTGCTCCTGAAAAATTAAAAAAGTTGGTGCAGAATCCTTGCAAGTGCATCGAATATCAAACACAAAACGCAGCAACCGAAAAATTCAGCGTGACAGCTAAACCATTAAGAACTTCAACAGGGCTACTATTGGCATTAACCAAAGCAACCTGTTCAAATTATTAGTAGGAGATATCTGTTAATTCACCCACATTTGCACCCTATAAGCTACGCACAATATGATATACCTCATTAAGAATACTTGCATGGTATCGGACAACAAACAAACTTTTGGCGATGTACTGATTAAGGACAAACGAATCGAACGGATAGATAGTAACATTGGCACCAAAGGAAAAGTAATCGAAATTGATGGCAGCCACCAACACCTGCTGCCGGGTTGTATAGACGACCAGGTACACTTTCGCGAGCCCGGTCTTACCCACAAAGCAAACATCTACACCGAATCTAGGGCGGCTGTAGCAGGCGGTGTTACCAGTTTTATGGAAATGCCCAATACCAACCCGCCTACCTTCACCCAAGAACTTTTGGAGGAGAAATATGCTATTGCCGAAAGGACGTCTCTTGCCAACTACTCCTTTTTTATGGGTACAGGCAACGACAACCTCGAAGAAGTATTGCAGACCAACAAAAAGAAGGACAGGGTTTGTGGAGTGAAAATATTTATGGGTAGCTCTACCGGTAACTTATTAGTAGACAACCCCTTGGTGCTTGGTAGAATATTTGAAGGAAGCGAACTACTGATTGCTACCCACTGCGAAGAAGAAAGCATTATCAAACACAACCTGCAAGAACTTAAAGCATCCAAAGGAGTATTGGAACCAAGCGACCACCCCATTATCCGTAATGATGAAGCTTGTTTCGAGTCGAGTTTCAAGGCCATCCAATTGGCTAAAAAGTATGATAGTCGCTTGCATATTCTCCATATTTCTACCGCTAGAGAGTTGCAACTATTCGGCAATATGCTTCCCCTGAAAGACAAACGGATTACGAGTGAAGTGTGTGTGCATCACCTGCATTTTACAAGTGACGACTATGCCAGACTCGGCAACCAGATCAAATGCAATCCTGCTATCAAAGCACCGCACAACAAAGCCGCTTTGTGGGAAGCATTATTGGACGACCGGTTAGATGTAATTGCTACTGATCATGCACCGCACACCTGGGCTGAAAAGAATGAGCCTTATGAAAAAGCACATGCCGGTCTTCCATTGGTACAACACTCGTTGTTGTTGATGTTACAGTATGTACAACAAGGCAAAATAACTATAGAGAAGGTGGTAGAAAAGATGAGTCATAATGTAGCCACTTGTTTCGACATCAAAGACCGGGGCTTTATCAGAGAAGGCTATTATGCCGACTTGGTATTAACAGACCTAAACAGTAGCACCACCATAAATAAAACCAATATCTTATACAAGTGCGGTTGGAGTCCCTTAGAAGGCTTTACGATGCCGGCAAGCATCACGCACACCTTTGTAAGTGGTCACCTAGCCTACTCAAACAATGCTTTCGACGAAACTATCAATGGAGAACGATTGCTTTTTGATAGAGGATAATTGTATCAGTTTACTAGTTGCTAGTTACTGGAAACCTGTAACCTGTAATCTAATATCTAATAACCATCATTTCCTTTTTTATATTAAATTAATATTACTATTTGATATTTCATCACCGATTATTTCACTTTGTGTATTAATTTGCTATTATATTGCAGTTTTTTAATCAACCCCTCACAATGAAAAGGCTTTTATTTCTGTCCCTCTTATTCCTTTCTGGTGTTTGTAGTTATGCCCAAAATGGCAACTTTATCTTTTTAACCAGTACAGGGAAATTATATAGTGTAAATGTTGATAGTAAGGCAGATACATTTGGTGTACCACAACCAATTACAATTCTACCCAAAAAAACACCCTATTCAAAGGCTTTATCTATCGCTTTAAACAAGGATTCAATCTATATAACAGAAAGTACCGGATTACTATGGAGTGGCTATTATAACAAGGCTACTCTGACAGTAACAATGAACTCAAAATCATTATATCAATTTCCCAATACCAAATCGTACGGACTTACTGCAAGTAGCAAAGGGGTCATATACGCAGGTGATGGTACTTATGTAGATATTTTCGACCCCAGCTTACCAGCCAACAAACAACCCGCCTCTATATCTCTTACCAATAGTAAAGGAACATCTTGGACTTGTGGAGGAGATATGATCTTTTGGGGAGGTGACCTCTATGAAACAGTAGAAAACGCTGCCGCTACTATACAAGGAATTATTAAAGTAAACTTAAAGCCAGGTGCCGTTCAGGACACCTTATTCTCCTTTGATCCTAACAAGAAAATATTCGGTATTTCCAGTGTGAATGTGCCTTGTCAAAACAACCAGACATTTGCATTAAGTAATGATGGCAATGTATATCCGTTGGATTTGTACAAACATACATTGGCAAATGATCCTTTAAAAGATAACACCCTTGCCACCAATAGTATCGTAAACTATCTGGGGGGTAGTTTCACCATCTATGATGCTGCAAGTATTGCAGAAGGCGGTGTAGCCCAACGCCCTACCCCACCTGCAAACCCTGTTACACCAAATGATATTTGTCAGGGTCAGCCTTTTAGTTTTGCCTCAAAAGTAAACATCAACGATGGTGCTAACGATACCTTAAGGTGGTATTCTCCAGGTAACCTGCCTCCGCTTTTGGGTTCGCCAAGTATATTCACCGGAATGCCCGTTATAAACACAAATGTATTAGGCTCAAGCCGGTATCTAATAACCGAGTTTAGTAAAGTTACCAAGTGCGAAAGCGATACAGTCTCCATCATTGTAAATGTACACCCCTACCCTACCAAACCTGTAGTTACCGTTTCGGCAGATACTGTTTGTAGCGGTACACCATCAACTTTAGGCATTACAACTGCTTCTCAAACCGTTGGCGCTACTTATAACTGGGCTAACCCATTCGGTTCAACAGGTGTTACAACTACTACTTACCCTGCCCTTACTACTGGTTCGTATGCCGTTACTGCCACCACCTTTATACTGCCAGACAATCCGAAAGGTTGTTCGGTAACCTCAGACAGCGTTCAGATAAAAGCATTAAGCAGTGCTATTTCTTATGTCTCTTCCCCGTTTTGTAATACAGGCACTGCCAGTGTAACCCAAACAGGTGACAACGTTGGTGGCGTGTTTGCATCTACCACCGGACTGGTTATTGATAGTAAAACAGGGCAGATAGATTTGGCCAATAGTACTCCAGGTACTTACACCGTTACGTATACCTTAAACTTTACGGCTAATAATGCACTTGCTACCTGCCCGCACCCTACTGGTGTGACCATCAATGCGAGTAGTACTTCCACCACTCCGGTAAGTATTTGTAAAGCTGGTCTTCCCTACAAATGGAATGGCAATAGTTACAATGCAGCCGGCACCTACCTCGTGCACCTATCCAACAGCAAGGGATGCGACAGTGCTGCTACCTTGGTACTTGCCGTAAATGCGAACCTTACTTCTTCAACTCCCGAAAGTATATGTTCAACACAATTACCCTACAGTTGGAACAAACAAACCTACAACGCAGCAGGTACGTACAATGTGCATCTTACCAGTGCGAGCGGTTGTGACAGTGTTGCCACCTTAGTACTTACCGTTACGCCAAAAGAAACGGTTTCTCCTATTTCGGGGCCAACAAGTGTAGATATCAATCAAACGATTACCCTTACCGACCCTACTGTTGGTGGTGTATGGAGCGTTACGCCGCTGCCTGCTGCCTCTATCGATAACAGTGGTGTCTTAACAGGTTTATCTGTCGGCAAAGCTACCGTTGCTTATACTGTTCCCAACACCCTTTGTGGAAGTGATACGGCCTTTTATACAGTACTGGTAAATGCTCCCGATGTATTTATCCCTAACCTCTTTAGCCCTAACGGGGACCAAAGCAATCCCAGATTTTATATCAGAGGTATCGCTTCTGCTTATAATGCTGTACAACTGTTTGTATTTGATTCCTGGGGAACTAAAATATTCGAATCCCCTAGTGGCGGTTTGCTCAACGATCCAAGCATTGGTTGGGATGGGCAATACAAAGGAAAACCACAACCTGCAGGTGCTTATGTATATGTCGCTAAACTAACTGCTGTTTCTGGAGAGATCGTCACCAAAAAAGGAATTATCAATTTAATAAGATAAGTAAATGAATAAGATAAAAATAACCCTCGCAATTATCCTTTTAAGTATAGTTGGCTTTAGATCTACAGCGCAGATAGATCCTCATTTCTCACAGTACTACAGGTATCCCCTTTGGCTAAACCCAGCTTTAACGGGTGGCATAGATGGCAATTACAGGGTATCGGTTATCGATAGAAAGCAATGGGGCAACATAGCCAATGGTTTTTCTACAACTGGTTTCTCTGCTGATATTACAACCGACAAGAACCTTAGCTTTGGATTAAACATCCTACAGCAAAAAGCGGGTACAGTTGGCTATAAATACAACAACGACCAACTGTCCATCGCTTATTCCGGTATCAGATTAGGAAGGTCGGGAGATAAAGTTATCACTTTTGCCATGCAAGGAGGCATCATTGGCAGACGCTTCGATTTCTCCTCTGCACAAGTAAATGACCAGTTTCACAACAATGCCTACGATCCTGCATTACCGGTAGATGAAAGTACGGCCAAACCTTCTGCATCCTCTTTCGATATGAGTACCGGTGTGATGTATTATGATGCCGATCAAGACAAAAAAGTAAACCTGTTTGCTGGTTTCTCTGCAGCACATATCACCCAACCAAAAGACCCGTCTTTGTCTAGCGGTTACAATGCTACCCTTCCAGTTCGCTATACAGTACACGGAGGGGCACAGATATACCTGTCCGAGAAAGCACACTTAGTTCCAAACGCCTTGTATATGCAACAAGGGAATGTTTCTGAAATGATGATTGGTGGTTATGTACAAATGGTGGTGAGCCCATTAATCGATATTTCGGGAGGAATTAACTACCGGTTAAAAGATGCCATTTATCCCTATTTAGGTCTTAGTTATGATGGATTTACTTTTGGCTTCAGCTACGATGTAAATGCATCAAAACTTGGTACACTTGCAGGTAGTGGCACCAGTAGTACTGAAGTTTCTTTGATGTACATGGATAACAAAAAGCAAAAAGGATTCTTTAAATGTCCCCGCTTTTAGTACCCCTCAACTCACATTAATTGCTTAATAATAAACATATTTTGATGAAAAGAACTACGATACTCTGCCTTGGCTTATTGATGCAACTTAGCCTCTTGGCACAACCTAAATTCACCCTGAAGTCTGCGAATGACTTCTTCGACAAAGGCGACTATTACAATGCCATTGTAAACTACGAAATCTATTTAGGTATCAGAAAGCCGGTTATTTCATTTACGCCTTATGCGCAAAAGAAGATATATCCGGTAGCTAAATCAGATAGTGCGGCAGCAGCAGATAATATCTTAGCAACAAGTTCAATGGTTACTGCCTCCATTGCCTATAAGCTTGGAGAAAGTTATAGGAGTCAGAATCACTACCTCCGTGCCGAAAAGTGTTATGCTCGTTTGCTACAAACTTCAGACACTTTGCATCCCCTTGCCCGCTATTGGTATGCGGTATGCTTGCGTTGCAACAATAAGCTCGAAGAGGCATCTACCCAGTTGCAAAAGTTTAAGACTGATAACCAATCGGATAATGCCCGTATTGCTATGGCCGATAAAGAGCTGGCAACCATCAGCTACATCAACAAACAACTAGCTAGTGACAAGCAAAAACAATTTACGTTAAAGAAGTTAAAGGGCAATATCGCACAAGCAGAAGGCGCTTATGCACCAGTATTTATAAAAGACACCTTGGTATTCACTTCAGCAAGAATTGTTGATTCGGTAAACAAATACAGCCATACCAATATGCACGTCAATCATTTGTTTGCCAACACCATCACCAACACGGATTCTATCAGTGGCAAGGCAACCATGATAAGCTTTCCTTCCAAGTTATCTGTCAATGAAGCTACCGCTACTTTTACGCCAGACAACAGCAAAATGTTTTTTAGCAGAAGCACCACAGATAATAGCAAAACGACCTATGCAATTTATGTAAGCCACAAAGAAGGAGATACCAAATGGAGTGAACCCGTCAAGTTAAACGATAAGATAAATAAAGCAGGATTCAATGCTATACAACCCTCTGTTACTTCTGATGCCAAGTACTTGTTATTTGCCTCAAACAGAGACGGTGGCAAAGGGGGCTACGATATATGGGCATCACCTTTAGATATTACAGGCGATGTTGGAGAACCAATTAATTTGGTAGAAATCAATACCAAAGAAGACGAAGAAGCGCCATATTATCACGTCGCTAGCAAGTCGTTGGTATTTGCAAGCAAGGGGTACGATGGCATGGGCGGCTTCGATATTTATGCAGCTTCAGGAGAGGTATTGTCATTACAAGCCCCAGAAAATCTTGGTTACCCAGTAAATTCATCCAAAGACGACATCTACTTTTTCAGTACGTCTACCGATAGCCTGTTGAAGAAAGCATACATCAGTTCCGACCGTGCTTCCGACTGTTGTCTGGAAATATTTGCCTTAAATAAAACGTACGTACCCAAGCAATACAAGCACATGATTGTAGGTACTGTAAATGATTGTAACACCGGAAAACCCATTACAACGGCTAGCATTAGCGTATTGAGACACAACAAACAAAGTGAAACCACCAGTACCGATGAAGCAGGTAATTTCAGTATCAAAAAAGCAAAAGCAGTTACGAGTGTAATTGTTAGCAACCCAGGATATACCACCTTAGAGAAACCTACCCCAACTTACAAAAAGCCTTTAACGCAAGATGTAGTTGATACGGTTGTTGTATGCCTGACGCCAATACCTGTTGAAGTTCCCAAGACCGTTCAGCAAGTAACTGACTCTATCAATATCAGCGATAAGCCATTGATGGTGTATTTCGACTTCGATAAATCTGTTGTTAAGAAAGAAGGAGTGATGGTATTGAATGAAGTGGTTTCTATCCTCAAAAAGTATCCGAGCATCTCCCTTACGCTCGATATCAATGGATATACCGATGCCCTAGGTTCGGATGAATACAACCAGAAACTTGGTCAAACCAGGGCAGAAGCTTGTAAGGCATATATCGTAAGCCAAGGAATTGAATCCAGCAGAATGGTATTGACCTCTTTTGGCAAAAAATCCCCAGCAGCAGCAAATACTACTGCCAACAACACCGACAATCCCGAAGGACGTGCCTTAAACAGGCGTGTGGAGATAAAGATAAATGCTTCTACTAAGAAGTAACAGACAGTGGCAGACAAAGATGCCATTGTTATCATCAATAAGTGCAGTACTATCCCCACGTAGCTACTGCACTTTTGCTTTTATATAGGTACTTTTCTACTTATCGCTATCACTAGACCTCTTCGAAAATTAAACATAAATGTTTTTATTTTGAACCATTTTGAACTTTATGAACGTCCTTGCGAATGGGGCTCATCAGGCAAGGCTGAAATAAATGGGAAAGACGTGAACTTGTAGAGACGGATGTTAATCCGTCTTATTTGCGCAGCAAATTAATAAATTATTAGTTTAACCGCCCCAAAACCTGTGAGCGTCATATCGAATGTTTCATCTGTCGCATCAGAAATAAATGGGAAAGACGTGAACCTGTAGAGACGGATGTTAATCCGTCTTATTTGCGCAGCAAATCAATAAATTATTAGTTTAACCGACCCAAAACCACACGAGCAACTTTGCAAAGCGTTGCGAAGTATGAAGCAAAGCAATCTTTTCAAAATACTAGGTCACGTCATTGTAACGATAGGAGATATCAGCCCGAAACATGTCAGCGTTATTGTAAGGCACGAAGCAATGGTTTTTTAACAATTCTGGTTATTTTTACTATGAAAAGGCTCCTTCGTTCCTCGCAGAGAAGCATACTGGGGGCAACTTCAATTTCAAAGGAGGTCTATTATTCTGCCTACCGCTATCATTTTTTTGCCTATCCCTATCATTTTTTTACCTACCCCTATCATTATTTCACCTACCCCTATCATTTTTCTACATACCCCTAACACTTTTCTACATACCCATGTGGCAACACCCACATACCCCTAACACTTTTTCACATACCCATGTGGCAACACCCACATACCCCTAACACTTTTTCACATACCCTGATGGCATCAACTACATACCCCTAACACTTTTCTACATACCCTGATGGCATCAACCACATACCCTGATAGCACCTTATGCACTCAAAAAAGGCTGCCGCAACTTACCCAACACCCTTTGATGCCTAATAACTAATCACTAACAACTAACCACTAACAACTATTTCACATACCCCAACCCCACCTTATGCACACAAAAAAGGCTGTCACAACAAATGCAACAGCCTTACTATCTACTATCTAATATCTAACCACTCACTCCTTATGCCTTATGTCTTATGTCTTATGTCTTATGTCTTATGTCTTATGTCTTATGTCTTATAACTAACAACTAACAACTAATAACTAACAACTAACAACTTATTTCATCTTAGCCGAAAAGCCACCACCACTAGTACCACTAAGGTTATTAACAATGATATTATTCCATCCTTTTGGCAATTGAACAGCCTCAAAAGGATTTACAGTTAAGGTATTATCTACATCTCCACCCACGTTCAAAATGGTCAAAACTGTTTTGTCTGTATTAACAAAAGGAGTCAACGGCTTTACATCTGCAACAGTCATCTTCCCCAAGGCAACAATAGTAAAGTCTACCGGTTTCTTAGGTTTTGTTTTAGTATAATACTTAAGACCCAAGGCAACAACTACAGCCAACAAATTCTTGTCAGCGCCACCAAGAAGTTTAGCATTGTTAAAAATAAGGTTCACACTCACAATCGCATTGTTTTCACCAACACCCACAAGTGTGCCAAATAAACTAGCCTGAGTGGCAGCAATAGCTTCTCTTTTTTTAAGGCTCTCTATATAAGCAAGGTCACTTTCAAAAGTAGCAACTACAATTGAAGAAGGCACAGCATAGGTAAATGATTGAACAATATCAGTATTCACATCCTTTATCTGTGCACCCCGCACGGTCGAAACACTTATAGACGACTTCATTTGCGATTTAGTAAGCGTAATCCGCGCCGTATCCAACAAAGCTTGTATAGCCGCTTGGTGGGTATCAATTAGGGTAAACTCCGCAGCAGTAAATGGAACCAAAACAGGAATAATTTGTGGCATTTGTAATAATTTAAAAGTTAATTGAAATAAAACTAGAAAGCGAAGGAGGAGATGCTTTGTTTTAAGTGTTTACCGTTGTAGGCAATTGTTAACTTTAAACTATATGACAGACCTGAAGGGCAATAGCAAATCGTTTTGTTGTTTGCTATCCATGCAATACTACAGCATTGAAATGAGAGGGTGCGTATGATTATAGTCATGTTTTTGTGGCGGAGGCTAAAATACTAATGGGATAGAGAGGCAATCCTATGAAAATAATGATTAAGGAAAACAATTATTAATTTGGTAAATGTTTTACAGTTATTTTTATGGGATGGTAAGGGCATAAAAAAAGCGACTTGCGCCGCTTTAAATGTTTTCACAACGGAATAATCCTTATTGTGATTTGCTTTCAATACTGTAAAAATAGTACATTTATCAATAAAACAAAATAAATATGAAAACAATTCTTGGACTAGACCTAGGAACCAACAGCATCGGTTGGGCTTTGATTGATAAAGAAGGAGAAAAGATACTTGGAATGGGAAGTAGGATTATACCTATGGGAACAGATAAGTTAGATTATGAAAAGGGAGCGGGAATCACAAAGAATGCAGATAGAAGAACTGCCCGTACCATCCGCAAAATGAATAAGCGTTATAAATTAAGAAGAAACAAACTGCTGTTTATTCTTAATGAGTTGGGGATTTGTCCTAGCCAGTTTCAATTTAGGCACAAGGTCAGGGATGAAAAAGGAAGATTGACAATAAAATATAATGAAGGATTCCCTGATGCTAAGAATTTGCAAGACTTAGAATTATTGCCTATAAAAAAGGGAACACTGCAATTAGACTCATTAAATCATTATCAGCTTAGGGTAAATGCGTTAAGCAACGAAATCGCAGCAGAAGATCTTGGCAAAATCTTATATCAATTCAATCAACTAAGAGGTTATTCAGGTGGTAGCAACAATGAGGATACAAAAAACAAAAAAGCTGATACCAATGAGGATGAAGTAGAAAAGAAAAAGACTTATGAAGTAATTACACAGAAGGTAACCATACTTAGCATCGAAAAATCAGATAGTACTTTCAAAGTTAAGGGAGGAAAAAACAAAGGACAAGAACTACCAATTTTTGATGTATCTTTTTTATTAGATGATGAGGAAAAAGAAGGTACTACAATGCTTCAAAGCCTTGAGGCAGGAAAAGAAGAAGAATTAGAGATAAGGATAAAACAAACCAAGAAAGGCGAAAATATTGTTATTGCTTTACCACAAAAATCCAATTGGAAGAAACAAATGGAAGCAACTGAAGAAATCCTCAAAACGGAAAAACTATCTGTTGGGCAATTGCTTCTAAAGGATTTACTGAATACTAGATGGACAAAAATCAGAAACAGGGTAATATTACGCAATCGGTATCAAGAAGAATTTGATGCAATCTGGGATGAACAAGCTAAATATCACACGGTGATAAATGAGTGCCCGAGTGATAAACTTGAAAAGATTTGCAACTATTTATATCCTGGCACAAGTGAATCTCAAAACGAATTAAGGCAGTCAGCTCTTGAAGGAGGATTAAAATACATAGTTAAAGAACAGGTTATTTATTATCAAAGACCTCTTAAATCTCAAACAGAACTTATTAGTAAATGCCAATTTGAAAAAGAAGAAAGGGTTATTGCAACGTCACATCCATTGTATGAAGAATTTAGGTGTTGGAAACAAATAAACCAATTATTTATCCGCTCTAAGGAAGGTATTTATAACGAGAAAAAGAAAAAGTTAGTCTATAAATATACCGACAGATATCTAACTAATCAACAAAAAATTGAAATCTATACGAAACTGCAGAACCAAAAACAGGTTGGTTTTGCTGATGTTGCCAAGATTGTTGGACTGAAAAATGATAACACAGAATTTCTAAATGGGTTGAACATAAAGGCAAAATTGAGGGGATGCGATACATCTATCTCTATAAAAAAGGTGTTAGGGGACAGATTCAATGGAATTATAGAAAAGGATAGCAATATTATTTTCAAGATTTGGAAGTCTCTTTTTGACCTTAACAATTCGGGTAGTGAATATGATATAAATAGCAAGAAGGTATCCTCCTTAATTAATATCCTAAAAAACTCATTAAGTGATGACGATGCAACAATTTATGCCTTAAAGATAGCCCAAAACATAAGTTATCCAAGAAAGTATGGTAGCATTTCTGCGAAGGCAATAGATAAAATATTGCCATTAATGTGGCTCAATCCAACAAAAATTGATGCTAAAACAAAGGATAACTTCGTAAAGATTAAGCATACAATAGAAACCGGCGAACTTATGGATGGTATTGAACCATATATGGTTGATTATATAAATAGTAATCCAACCATTTTAGAAACTGGCGGCATGATGGATTCATTTGCAGTTTCATTGGTTTATGGAAAGCATACAATAAGCGATGTAAAGCCTACAATAAACGACTATCACGATATTAAATATAATCCAAATAGAAACTTGAGAAATCCTGTTGTTGAACAAATTACAAACGAAGCCTTGCAAGTGATAAAGGCAATTTGGAAAGAATACAAATTTAAAAATGACGAATTAGAAATAAGGATTGAGTTGGCAAGGGATTTAAAGAATAGTGCGGCAGAAAGGGAGAAGATTTACAAAGGGCAATTAAATAATCAAAAACAGAATAGTCGGATTAAAGAACGATTAGCCGAAGAAGGAATCTCAATAACCGATGAGAATGTTTTAAAGTATAAATTATATGAGCAACAAAGGTACAAATCGCCATATTCAGGTGACACATTAGAACTCAACTTATTTGATGAATATGAAATTGACCATATCATACCTAAATCAAGATTGTTTGATGATTCCATTTCCAACAAGGTTTTAGTTGAGGGGACTTTAAACAAGGAAAAAAGTAACAGGACAGCTTGGGAATATATCTCTCAACAAAATACCCAATACAAGATTTCCACAATACCCGCCTACTTGGATTTAATTAATGAAACCTACTTTGGAAGAAAGAAGAAAAATCTTTTATTAGAAAAGATACCAACTGATTTTGTTGAGAGGCAAATAAAAGAAACACAATATATTGCTTTAGCTGTTAAAACAGAATTAGCCCAAATAGTAGGTAGTGACAACATCAAATCTTCTACAGGAGAGATTACAAGTTTTTTAAGAAGTCGTTGGGGATTGAGAAAGCTATTTATGGAGCTAACAGAAAACCGTTTTAAACAAATGGAATTATGGGATTCCTCAAATAAATGGGTAAACAAGTATTACGATACAGAAAAGCAAAGGAATATTTATGAAATAAAACACTGGAGTAAAAGGTACGACCACCGCCACCACTCTATAGATGCTTTAGTTGTTGCATTAACAGAACAGAAATATATCCAACGTTTGAATAATCTAAATAAGGAATTACAAGATTGGCTTATTAAACATAAAGATGAAATAAAATTGGAAGTAAAAGAAGATGAGACAATTTTAGAAGCCTTTTTTAATTTAGAAGAAAAGGAAAAGGAAGATATTCAAAAAAAGATAGAAGGATTTAGGAAATTTGAAAGTCCATTTAAAGATTTAGTTAAACAAGCTAAAACACATCTTGAAGCAATGGTCATTTCCCATAAGCCTAAGGATAATCTGACTATTCAGTACAATGAAAAGAGTAAAAAGAAGGAGCTAAAAATAAGGAGTGCCTTGCACGAAGCAACCTTATATGGAAAACATAACGGGCAAGACACAAAGACTGTGAGTATTTCCAACTTAACAGCAAAAGATATAGATAAA
This sequence comes from uncultured Chitinophagaceae bacterium, assembly GCA_903883945.1. GTDB lineage: Bacteria > Bacteroidota > Bacteroidia > Chitinophagales > Chitinophagaceae > Parasediminibacterium. Next base: position 13,402 of record CAISCV010000073.1, read on the forward strand.
ATAGTAGACCCTGTGCTTAAACAGGAAATAAATAGCCACAGAAGCAGAAGTGAATACGGCTCTATGAAAGAGGCTTTTTCTGGGGAGGGATTAAAGGCATTTAATGAAAGCAGGTTTCAAAGAAAGAAACCAGAATCATTAAAGCCCCCAGTTTTTAAAGTCAAAATCTACTACAATACTAAAGAGGTAAAAGAAAGTTCTTTACAGAGGCTATATGATAATAATGAAAAACTAAGTGTAAAAACAGGTGACAACTATTTGTTTTTGGTAATGGAAAAGAAAGGGAAGAAACAAGGTGAGAAAGAAAAGGACTTTGCCATTGTTTCACTTTATGATGCAACTAATATTGCCAACATCGAATGGAAAAATCAAACAGAAGATTTCAAAAAGAAAATCTACGAGGATTATCTAGTATTGAATAAAGCAGAAAGGGTTTTATTTTCTTTACAACAAAATGAATTGGTATATCTACCTGAAAATATAGATGACCCTGTTTTAAAAATGACAGTAGAAGAATTTAGAGAATGGATATTTATAACTGAAAATAAAATTAGGTTTAGTAAACGTATTTACAAAGTGGTTAAATTCACTGGTAAAGATTGTTTTTTTATACCTCACAACTATGCAAATACAATCAGTATTCCTAAAGATTTAAGCGAAGAGCAAAAGGCCGAACTTAAAAAGCAATACGGAGAAAAGAAAATACCCAAGAAAGAACTGAATTTTGAGGAACTGGGTTCTTTTGGCACAAGTGCAAAGACAGAGGTTGATGAG
>CAISCV010000074.1 GCA_903883945.1 uncultured Chitinophagaceae bacterium
CAAATACAAAAAAGACAGGTGTTTGAGTAGATTTTTCGATTGAAAGCATAATATTTTATGTCGAAAGAGAATAAATCAATCAAAAGCTTGTATTTGAAGTAGTTGAGAATTGCAGTAGAGTTCTATTGCAAAATCTGGGTTTAAGTATTATTATTTGTTGGTCACTAACCCTTTAGTCCGGATTGCTCTATGAAGGGGAAGAATAAATAAAAGAAAACTATGGGGTACGTTTAAATGCTTGCATTAAATAACCGCCAACTCCAAATTGAATCTCTTTTTAAATTGATTCATCTCTTTTTTGAAACTAGCTAATTCTTCTATCTGGTGATTAATGAAAGTATTGTCTTCTAATTTTCCTACCACACTTACCATCTCGGCCTCGTTGTCATATACCATTTCCCGATAAGGATTTTCATAGTCTTTTGCCCTAGATTCGTATATGCCATTTGTAATCCATTCTTTGGTGGTAATTGCCCCCGATATTAGTTCGTTAAGAAAGGGGGCATCAATCTGTTTTAGGTTGATTTTCTTTACTTCTGCAAGGCTTGCTAATGCATGCTTTAGCTTTTGTTCGGAATATTGAGACCCTTTTTCTGCATACCAATGGTGAACCCCATCCCATCCATTGATTTTACCTTCTTTCACCTGCTGTTTAAATAATTCTATATCTTCTTTTAATACTAACTGACCGCCAATATTTACCCATTGCTTACGTTTTAATCTTCCTGACAATACGTGTACAACATCATCTACTGTTTTGAAGGAATGTGTTTTTATATAATTAATCAATTGGCAACTTCCATAGTATGCAATCAATTCTTTAAATAAATAGTATGCCTTAGGCGCTTTAATAATGACAGTCTTTCTTTTTGAGTTCTCAAAACCATCTACAACTACTTCTAACTGGTACACTACAGGATTGTGTTCTTCTAATAATTTTTTACCTGTTGCAATCAATTCGTCATCGGCAGTATGGTTCGTTAAAAGATCCTCTTTTGATAAGTAAGCTTTTCCTATATACTTTTCTAAAAGTGTTAAACTAAAGAATAGTTCATTTATAGTGTCAGGTGCAAGAAATTCATATTCAATGTTTTGTATTTTATCTATGCGTTTATCTCTGTCCTGGTATTTCCAGGTATTACGTGCAATAGCATACAGGTTATACATAAACCAATAGCCGGGCATTACTACCAATTCATCTTTTGAAACATCGTTTGTAATCAGAGAAAAAGGGATAGGAATGTTTAATTCAGCAGGATAATCTCCTTTAGCAATCATGGTATACGAAGCAAATTTGCTGTTATGTTTCAGACTAACACATAATCCTGGCCAAAAACCCCTGTTGGCAACTATCTCACCATCTGCTCCTCTACTATTGTGGTTACTTCCTATAGTGGCACCGGCCGCAATATTACTTTGTCCCATAATGAGCGCTGCACACAAGAACGAGTTGTTGTGATGTTGTTCATGTGCAGGAAAAATGAGCGAGTTAAGTACCTCACAACAAGAGATTGTTGCATTGTTTCCTAAGTAAGAATTGATAAGACGTGCTCCATACTTTAATTGCGAGTTGGATGCCATCACAAAGCGTACGGCTTTGACACCATAAAAGATTCTGCAACCAAAACCAATGATACCATTTACCAGTTCTACACCCTCACCTATTTGAGTTAATCCTTTTGGACCGGAATTAATGGTGAGGTTCTTTAGTTTGTTTGCCCCTTTTATGTAGGCGTCTTCTCCTATCCAAACATCTTTAATGATGCTACAGTTCTTTATTACCGTTCTTGCGCCTATCTTGCCATAATAGCCTCTTTCATTGCGATATTGTTGTTCTGTAAACGCTTTAAATTTATCAAGTAATGCACTGTCATCGCGGTATTTGCTCCACATATATGCGTCACCCGGTAGCATATCATTAAACGGGATTACACTACGTCCTCCATTTTCATTACACAATTCCAACCATATACGAACGCTTTCGTCTTCCCCTTGCTTAAGAATGCCGTTACCAAATTTGGAATGATTGGTTGTAACTAATTCGTTTACATTGTTGATAATTACTTCATTTCCAATAATTTGATGAGACAAATAATTTACGTTATCAATGCATACATTGTCTCCAATATCCGAACTGATGATAGTAGAATTGTATAACCCTACAGGCACTTTTAAATCGCTGAAATCGAGGAAGAAAGGTTCTAGTTTACTGATACGCACCAATCCATAGAACTTACAATTCTTAACTAAAGAAGGGTTAAAGAAGTCTGAAACGAATATATTGTTCCAGTTATCGCTTGTATTATTGTTACGAACAAGCCCTTCTATTTCAAACGCCGTTAAATGTCGGTAAACGATACCACTCCTGTTCTGAAGGTTACGATAGAGGTATTCATCCTGTCCTTCTTTTAGATATTCTTTGGGTATAAAACCATATCCCAACTGACTGATGGGGGTTTTGACGATAGCATTCTGCGGCATAAGCGCTTAATTTAATTTACCTGTACGCAATCATTATAAATAAAATAATTGCAATTGAGAAGCAAGTTTTATTCCAAAATGCTTTTCACACCCTATTTTGTAGTTATTATTCCACTGTAACACTCTTAGCAAGGTTTCTAGGTTTATCTACATCAAAACCTTTTGCAACACCCACATAATAACTCAATAACTGTAAAGGAACAACACTTAACAGTGGTGCAATTACTTCATCTGTATCTGGAACAAACATGGTATCGTCCGCCATTGTTGGTATAATCAGGTCATTGAAAGTAGCTACAGCTATTACCTTCCCTTTTCTTGCTTTTATTTCTTGTACGTTACTAACTATTTTCTCGTAATATTTATCTTTTGTAGCCACAAAAACTACAGGCAAAGTTTCGTCTACCAATGCGATGGGGCCGTGCTTCATTTCTGCAGCAGGATAACCTTCTGCATGTATGTAGGAGACTTCTTTAAGCTTCAACGCCCCTTCTAGTGCCACAGGGAAGTTGTAGCCACGACCCAAGAACAAGAAATCGGTTGCGTCTTTATATTTCTCAGCAATACGCTGAATATTAGTTGTGTCAACCAATATCTCTCTTACTTTTTCTGGTATAGCTTCCAATTCTTTAATGAGTTCCATATATCTTACTTCGGTTATCGTTCCTTTGGCATAGGCAATTTTAAGTGCCATCATACTAAGTACTGCTAATTGACCAGTAAAAGCCTTGGTACTAGCCACCCCAATTTCTGGTCCACTATGGGTGTAAGCACCTGCATTACTTAAACGGGCAATACTACTACCTACCGCATTTACTACCCCAAATATAAAAGCGCCTTGCTCCTTTGCATTCTCCAAGGCAACCAAGGTATCAGCAGTTTCACCGCTTTGAGAGATGGCTATGATTACATCGCCTTTATTAATTACCGGATTGCGATACCTGAATTCACTAGCATATTCTACTTCTACATTGATGCGGCATAAGTCTTCAAACAAATATTCAGCTACCAGCCCCGCATGCCAGCTTGTGCCACAAGCTACCATTACGATACGTTGTGCGTTTTTGAAAACATCAATATTGTTATCAATCCCACTAAGATTGATCTGACCTGTATTTGACAATAACCTACCACGCAAACAGTCGAAGATGGTATCTGGCTGTTCGTGAATTTCTTTCAGCATAAAATGTTCATAGCCACCTTTTTCAATGGCAGCCAATTCCATATCAAGTTTGGTAATAAAGGGGGTTTGCTTTTCATTACCTAAATTCTTCAATACCAATTCATCTGCTTTTACAATCGCAATCTCGTAGTCGTTTACATAAACGACTTCCTTGGTATATTCAATTATGGGGGAAGCATCACTAGCTAAAAAGTGTTCGCCTTTGCCAATGCCAATTACCAATGGGCTTCCTTTACGGGCAGCAATAATTGTTTCGGGATCATTCTGGTCTATCAACAAAATACAATAAGCCCCAACTATTCTTTTTAAGGCGATGCGTAAGGCAGCTTCTAGAGAGCAGTCGTTATTCTTCTTGATATCTTCAATAAAATTGAGAAGGACTTCGGTATCGGTATCACTTTTAAACGTGTACCCTTTCTTAAGTAAATCATTTTTAATAGGTACATAATTCTCAATGATACCATTATGTATCATTGCAAATTCGCCACTATTACTTACGTGGGGATGTGCATTGCGGTCACTTGGTTCGCCGTGTGTAGCCCAACGGGTATGACCAATACCAATGTGTGCGCTCAGGTTTTTATCTACTACTTCATCCTCTAACTCTGATACTTTACCCTTCTTTTTAAACACTTTCAGTTTCCCCTCATCAATCAAAGCCACACCACTACTATCATATCCTCTGTATTCTAATCTTTTCAACCCTTTGATAATCACAGGATAAGCCTGTCTCGGCCCAATGTACCCAACTATTCCACACATATAAAATATTTAATTAGAATTTGAAAATACCCTTATTTTGAATATTACAAAAATAGGAGAACCTTATGTTTACACCATTTAACTTTCATCAAAACTACACTTTAGAGAACGAACGTGTAAAACTTATGCCGCTAGATGGCAATAATAGTACCTATTTAAAACACTTTTCAATAAATGAGCCAAATATTTGGAAATATAGTTTAGTACCTGTTGCCGGAGAAGAAAATTTTAAGAAGTATGTTTCAAATTCACTATTGTCGAGGGAGGAAGAGACAGCCTATCCATTTATAGTTTTTGATAAAAAAACAAATGAATATGCTGGAAGTACAAGATTTTACGACATTCAACTGAACAATTTAACGCTTCAATTAGGCTATACGTGGTATGGCGGGAAGTTTCAGGGAACGGGACTGAATAAAAACTGTAAGTATTTATTACTACAGTTTGCATTTGAAACTATGGGGGTGGAAAGAGTTGAGTTTAGGGCTGATTATAACAACAAACGAAGTATTGCAGCCATGAAGGGTATTGGCTGTACAATTGAAGGGATACTTAGAAGCAATGTGCCCAATGCAAATGGCGGTCGCAGAGATAGTATAATACTATCTGTTTTAAGACAGGAATGGGAAGAAAGGGTGAAAAAGAACCTAAAGGAGAAAATGGAAAAATGAACTCAATTAGAGGGGAGTTAAATGTTTGCAATAATTAAAATACACACTGTGAAAGCTACCAAAAAACGGAGGTTCAAAAGTGAAAACTTATAAAAGTATTTTGTGTAACAGTATTACCTTATAATAAGGCAATACTTTCTTGAGGATTATGTACAATCAAATCTACACGCCTATCTTTTTCTCCATTATCATACAAGGCCTCATTATTATCCGATGTTTCATTAAACGCGCTAATGCTCCCCATTGCATTTATCTTAATCTTTACGTTCTTCAGTCCATGGTTTTCCAGATACTTCTTGCAAGCCAAAGACCGCATTTTACTGATATAAAAATTATAGGCTTTGCTTCCTTTTATATCAGCATACCCATTTATCTCGAGGATAGTGCCAGTTAGATTATTCATTTGATTTAATCCATAAATCAGGTTATCCAGCATTTGTTTAGTACCCACTTTTAAAGTGCTGTTATTTAAATCGAAATAAACTTTTGCCGTATTAGTAGCCATTATATCAACCCTGTTGGTTTTGGCTGCCTTGTCTTTTTTTGAAGTCTTAGCTAATACTTCAACTGTATTTTTATTTAAATCAAATGAATAAGCATTAGTCTTCTCTATATCAATGGTTTTCAATGGTATTATCTTGTCTTCACTACCTCTTTTAATTATAGAAATACTACCTATTGAGTCATCTTCAATGTCATAAGAAAAACGACCTTCTTTGTTTACAGGCACAATAATATACTTCTCAGGCGTAATAGCACTATTCATAGAAACATAGGTATAGGTATGTTCCGAATTGTTGCTACCCTCATATATTTTTACACAACCTTCTATATGAAACTTATATTGAAATAATCCTTTATCTGATCTGGTATATTTAATCAAGAATCTATTTTTATTATTAATTGATTTAAAAAAGCTGTAAGCGGCGGTAGGAGAAGTAAAATATACTAAGTTGTGCTTTACAATTTCATCTTTGCCATTTGTGCGTTTATAAATTGTAGAAGAAAAATGTTTTCTATTTACAGTGCTAACAAAAAGACGATTGCTGTAATTTTTCTTCAGGCTTCCAAAACTTGTAAAAGAAGCATAGTTGTTTCTATAGTAAGTTAAACCTCTGTAGATCCTACTTTCTAAACCAGACTTACCCGATATATTTTTATGAAAACCATTGTGTGGGGGATTGGCAATTAGAACTGAGTTAACACATAAAAAAAAGCAAACATAGATTGTCAATGTCCTTTTCATATTCCTTCAATTTTAAATGTCTAAATAATTAATTTTCTCAAACAATTGTCAGCAGTTTCGCTGCCATTTTCTTGCTTTTAAAATAATATATTTTATAAACTAGTTGAATTCTTAGATAAAGATATAAGGCTCATTTGATATGGACAGTAAATATCATTTATTTAATATGAGTTTAAATGTACTACTACATTTTTAGCAAATCGTCTACTACAATACGTATTAAATAGGCATATTATTGTTCAACGCCATTTCCTGGATTTAGTTAAACATCACTTAATTTCTTTCTTAGTGCAGAAATTGGCATTGTTTTGACTATGTACCCACTTTAGAAATATTATAAATAAATGGTAAGGAATAGATTTCTCAATTTTTTTTTGGTACTAATGGCTGCATTGGTATTGAATGAATGTATTGATGAAATCGATTTCCAGCCTTTAACTATTTCTAATGAAATCGGGAACTTCAATGACCTTAACTCTGCTGTAGAATACATATCAGAAGTTGTATTAGGACATAAAGATTTGTTTCAGGAATTTACAAAAGATGGAAGACATAAACAATCTTCTTGCTTCAAGCATGTTTCTTCAAAAATATTTGATCGTCAATTTCAATTAATTCCACCTCAACAAATAATTATAACAACTTCATTTGCATATCCTTTAGACGAAAATTATTCTTTCCTTTTCTCCAGAGAAATCATCCAGCCACCAAATGCTTAAAATCTAGTCTTGGGGCTTCTATTGCGTAATCATTTTTATTGTAACATACTGATTGGTATGTGTTGTGTTGTTTTTTAACCTCATTTAGGGTTTGAAATAATCAGAACCGGTCTATACTAGTTACAATAATCCTTTCTGCAAACGGGCTCACCTTTTATCGTCTCTGATAAAACTTATTCTCACTTCTTTAGTGTTTTCACGAAATATTAAACTCATTTTATATGAATTATAATCGTCCCAACTCCCTTCTTAGGGGTTTAGTCATCACTTGTATATTGGCACTTTTTTTAGTCAATCTAAAGGCGCAAACATCCAATTTTCAGAAGGATACCTTGCGTTTAAGTATTGATAGTGCCGAACACATCTTCATCAGGCAGAATCTTTCTTTGCTGGCGCAGAAATACAATATAGATGTAAATAAGGCCTTGGAAATTCAAGCAAAACTGTTTCCAAACCCTAATCTATCTGTTGCTCGTGGGCCGATTATTCCACTACATAATCCTGACGCAAACTTCTTTAATAATGCCGAGAACCAAGTTACCCTTTCTCAACTTGTATTGCTAGCGGGCAAAAGAAACAAACAAATAAAGATAGCACAAGCTAATACCAAGCTTGCTGAGTATCAGTTTTACGATTTGATACGCACATTGAAATACACACTTCGTACCGACTTCTTCAATATTTATTACCTCAAACAATCTTCAAGCGTATATACTAGTGAGATAAATGCACTGCAACAAGTGGTGGATGCTTTCAATAAACAAGAAGGAAAAGGGTACATTTCTCAAAAGGAAGTGGTACGGATTAAGGCGCAACTATACGCTTTTGAAAGTGAGTATAACGACTTAATAAATCAGATTAACGATACAGAAAGTGAGCTACGACTTGTTTTACAAGACAAAAATTTCTTTATTGACCCTATTGTGGATGCAGACAAGGTTGCCACTTTAAGTCCTGATAAATATCCATTGGCGGTGCTGATAGATTCTGCACACGCTGCCCGAACTGATTTGTTGATAGCCAAACAAAACACAGAAATAAGCAAACTGAACTACAATTATCAGAAAGCTTTGGCAACACCCGACCTTACATTGAATGTTTCTTATGATAAGCAAGGTAGTTATGTACACGATTTTCATTCCATTGGTGCAGCGATGGATTTGCCCTTCTTTAATAGAAATCAGGGTAATATTAAGTCTGCCAAGTCGTCCATTGCCTATTATGATGCTTTACAACAAAGTACTTCCGCCACCGTGGAAGAACAAATAGGTAGGGCTTTACAAAAAGCCTACGATCAAGATAAATTATCTAAAAAGATAGACGGTTCTTTTGTAAAAGATTTTGAGCGATTAAAAAATGAGGTTTTGCACAACTATCAGATAAGGAATATAGGTCTTTTAGACTTCTTAGATTTCTATGATTCTTATAAGCAAAATATCCTTCAAATTAATTCAATACAATTCAATAGGGTTAGTGCCTTTGAGGATTTGAATTTCTACACAGGGGCAAACTTCTTCAATTAATCAAACAAATAATTCATCATCAATAAATATATTATTTATGAATAAGCACATTAATTTTTCGTCGTTGTTGTTAGTTGGTTTAATCGCTTTGCAGAGTTGCTCTAGCAATGAGTCCAAAAAGCCTGAAGAGCGGGCAAAGTACATTATCCCCGATTCTACCCTTAAAACAATAAAGATAGATACGGTAAAAAGATGCCAATTAGTTGATGCCATTACCCTAACTGGTAGCGTAGATTTCAATCAGGACAATCAGGTAAATATCTATCCATTGGTTAGCGGTGTGGTGCAGGATATAAAGGTACAACTGGGCGATTATGTTCAGAAAGGACAAGTTTTGGGCGTTGTTAGAAGTAGCGAAATGGCTAATTATAGTAGCAGCCTCACTACCGCCGAAGCAAACCTATCTGTTGCCAAAAAGAACTTAGAAGCACAAAAAGACTTGTATGCAAGTGGGTTGGCATCGCAGTTAGATGTCACAACTGCTCAGTCTAACTACGATCAGGCAGTTGCGCAATTGTCTTTGGCTAAACGTATTCTAAAGATTAATGGCGACAATACAGACGGCAATTATGTAATAAAAGCACCGATAAGTGGTTTCATTGTTCAGAAGAATGTTACTAATAATACCTCTATCAGAACAGATAATGGCACAAATCTCTTTACCATTTCCGATTTAAAAGATGTTTGGGTTCAGGCAAATGTTTACGAGAGCAATATTGGCAAAATACACTTGGGCGACCCTGTTGAGATAACCACTGTATCGTATCCTGATAAAGTATTCAGGGGAACGGTTAGTAAGATATTGAATGTGCTAGACCCAACTAGTAAGGTGGTAAAAGTACGTGTGGTGGTGGCTAATCAGGACTATGCACTCAAACCTCAAATGTTTGCACGGGTGGTTGCTGTTAATCAACAAAACTCTGATGCAATTTGCATTCCCGCAAGTGCATTGGTGTTCGATCATAGCCAGTATTATGTCTTGAAATACAATGGAAAGGGTTCGGCAGATATAACCCCTGTTACGGTTCTAAGCAAACTGGGCGACAGGGTTTATTTGTCTGATGGCATAGCCGAGGGTGATCAAGTTGTTGCTTCGGAAGCTATCTTGATATATGATGCCCTAAATAATTAACCAATTTTCCTTTCAAGCATTTAAATCATTAATTATGGTTAAGATTATTAAAAGCATTATTGCTTTCTCGCTAAAAAATAAATATTTCATCCTGTTTGCCTCATTGGCAATCTTCATTTTAGGCATTTTTACCTTTAAAAGTATGCCTATCGAAGCCTTTCCGGATGTTACCAACACAGAAATAAGTGTCATCACTCAATGGCCAGGAAGAAGTGCCGAAGAGGTTGAAAAATTCGTAACTATTCCCATAGAGATAGCTCTAAACCCTGTTCAGCAAAAAATCAGTTTGAGGTCAACTAGCATCTTCGGATTATCTTATGTAAAATTAATTTTTGATGATGATGTTAAAGATCCTCAGGCAAGACAACAGGTGATGAACCTACTTGGCAATGCTACCCTTCCACCCAATGTAGCGCCCTCTGTGCAACCACCAACAGGCCCTACTGGCGAAATTTTTAGATATACATTAAGAAGTAGTGTGCGTGATGTAAGGGAATTGAAGACTATGCAAGACTGGGTAATTGACCGTCAACTGAGGTCGGTGCCTGGTGTGGGCGATATCACTGCTTTTGGTGGTAAAACGAAGACCTATGAGATACGGGTTGACCCCGAGAAATTGACTTCCCTTGGTATCACTTCTTTAGATGTGTTCACTGCCGTTCAGAAAACAAATATCAATATTGGTGGCGATATGATTATCCAGAACAACCAAGCCTTCGTGGTGAGGGGTATCGGATTATTGAATGATATTACAGAGATAGAAAACATCATCGTTACCAATAATAATGGCGTTCCTGTGCTGGTTAAGGATGTAGCGAAAGTGGAAATATCCAATGTTCCTCGTTTGGGTTGGGTAGCGCGTAGTAGTGCGGGTAAAGATTCGTCTGGCAACAGGGTAATATCCGACGAACCCGATGCGGTAGAGGCAATTATCGTGATGCGTAAAGGCGAAAACCCTACAAAGGTTTTGGAAGCATTGAAGGAAAAAATTGATAAATTGAATGAAACAGTACTTCCTGCCGATACAAAAATTGTCCCTTATTACGACCGCACAGACCTGATTGAGTTTGCAACACACACCGTTTTGCATAATTTAATAGAAGGTATTTTGCTGGTTACCTTACTTGTTTCTTTGTTTATGTTCAACTGGCGAACTACCCTTATCGTTTCGCTAATTATCCCGATGGCATTGTTATTTGCCTTTATTTGTTTGAATTTAATGGGGATGTCTGCCAACTTATTATCACTAGGTGCTGTCGATTTTGGTATTATAATAGATGGTGCGGTGGTAATGGTGGAAGGTATGTTTGTAATACTGGATCATGAGGCGGCAGAGTTAGGGATGGTTCGTTTTAATAAAATTGCCAAGCTTGGATTGATTAAAAAGAACGGCGCACAATTGGGTAAGGCAATCTTCTTTGCAAAGGTCATCATCATTACAGGCTTGCTTCCAATTTTCGCTTTCCAGAAGGTGGAAGGAAAAATGTTCTCGCCGTTGGCTTTTACCTTGGGCTTTGCATTGTTGGGGGCATTAATTACCACACTAACCCTTGTTCCAGTGTTGATTAGTATGTTATTGAACAAAGATGTACATGAAAAACATAATCCTTTCGTACATCACCTTACGGGAATTATGTTGAAAGGATTTGTTGCTTGCTACAAGAAAAGTCTTATTGTTATCCCTTTGGCTTTGGTAGTAATGGTGTTGGGAATCTACTCTTTTAAATATTTGGGTTCTGAATTTTTGCCCGAACTGGATGAAGGTTCTATATGGTTGCGTGTTCAGGCACCTTATAGCATCTCTTTGGATAAATCGGTGGAAATATCCAAGAAAGTACGCAAAATATTAATGACCTTCCCTCAGGTGAAGTATGCAGTGTCTCAAACTGGCCGACCTGATGATGGAACCGATGTGGCAGGGTTTTACAATAATGAGTTTTCTATCATGTTATATCCGCAGGCAGATTGGAAACCGCATATCACTAAGGATGAATTGATAGATCAGATGAACGAAAAATTATCGGGTATTCCTGGGGTTGACCTCAACTTTTCTCAACCGATAATGGATAATGTGGAAGAGGCAGTGTCGGGCGTAAAGGGTTCTATCTGCGTAAAGGTTTATGGCGATTCGTTGAATTATATGGAAGATAAAGTGACCCAGATAAACAACATCCTTAAAGGAGTACAAGGTATTGAGGATTTGGGTGTGATACACAATATAGGACAACCAGAATTAGACGTAAACCTCGACCAGCAGAAGATGGCATTGTATGGCGTTGCAACCGCAGACGCAAATGCTGTGGTGGCAATGGCAATTGGCGGTTTAACAGCCTCTACACTTTACGAAGGCATCAAGACTTTCGATATTAGAATTCGTCTGCCCGAAGAATTTCGTAAAACACCTGCCGACATTGGCAATCTGTTAGTGCCTACCCAAACTGGGGCTAAAGTGCCGATAAAAGAAATAGCGACTATCACCCAAAAGACAGGCCCTTGTCTTATTTTTAGGGATGATAATGAACGCTACGCTGCGCTCAAATTTTCGGTACGAGGAAGGGATATGGGTAGCACTATAGCCGAGGCACAAGCCAAAGTAAGCAAGTTGGTAACGCTTAAACGTGGATACACCATGGCTTGGCAAGGCGATTTCGAAAACCAGAAGAGAGCAGAAAAGAGATTGATTCAGGTAGTACCATTAAGTTTAGTTCTTATCTTTTTACTCTTGTTTACCATGTTTGGCAACCTGAAAGATGCAGGATTGGTGTTCCTCAATGTGCCTTTTGCCATTGTGGGTGGTTTGATGGCTTTGCACATTACCGGAACGAATTTTAGTATCTCGGCGGGCATCGGTTTCATCGCTTTGTTTGGTATCTGTATTCAGGATGGGGTATTGCTGATAACGGTGTTTAAGCAGAACCTGTTACTGATTAAAAAAGGAAAAAGTGCCAACACCCTTTATGCAGCCATCAAACTAGGCGTAAATTCTAGGATACGCCCTGTAATGATGACGGCATTGATGGCAGCCATCGGTCTTTTTCCAGCGGCTATCTCTCACGGCATCGGTTCAGAGAGTTCCCGTCCGCTAGCGAGGGTTGTTATAGGCGGTATTCTCTGCGCCATGATATTTAGTTTATGGGTTTTCCCTTTGATATTTGCTTGGGCTTACGGCAAAGTAGATACTAAACACACAGGCTCTATCGATGACCCATCAAACATTATTGATTCAACTGAAAAGACTGCTTAATACAGTTATTGTTATTAACCAAAAAGAAAAGCCCTTGGAGTATCAACTTCAGGGGCTTTTGGTTTGTGAAGCAGTTGGGGCACTTTAGGGTGTGTAGAACTAATTACAATAAAATCATTTTTAATAATAAACTCCTCCCTTAACGTAATAACCACAACCCATCCTCGTTTCGATCATAGTGTTTCCCTGCATCACCAAATAAATCACAAGGGATTTATAACGCTTCAAAACGATGGTCCAACTTTTAGCAAAGGGGGGAGACCTATTTGTCAATCAGGTGCTCTATTTGTGCTATCGTGCTACCTAATTGTGCTATCGTGCGATCTAATTGTGCTATCGTGCGATCTAACTATGCTATCGTGCGATCTAACTGAGCTATCGTACGATCTAACTGAGCTATCGTACGATCTAATTGTGCTATCGTGCGATCTAATTGTGCTATCGTGCAATCTAATTGTACTATCGTGCGATCTAACTGAGCTATCGTACGATCTAACTGAGCTATCGTACGATCTAATTGTGCTATCGTGCGATCTAATTGTGCTATCGTGTGATCTAACTGAGCTATCGTGCGACCTAATTGTGGTTTCTAGTGATATTTTGGGGTTGCAGGTAATGTAATTATCACAATTTTTTTGTCTAAATGTGGTGAAATGTAAAGTGTTTGTTCAACAGTGAAAATTACTTTTTGTTTAATAGGGGGTATCAATTGGAAATATCTAAAAATATAGGGTTGAGAGAGGTTGGAAAAAGTGGCAAAGTGTGTTTTTATCATTCATAATAATTCATATTTACCGCAGCAATCTTGTGGTATCCAAACCTCAAATGGAGCGATGGTTGGCTTAATTAATAGATGTGGCCTCACATACTGTAACAACTTTTCCTTTTGCAGCTTTTGCCTCGGCTGATATGTTGTTTTTGTATGTAAAAATCTAGACTAGTTATGCTGGTACGCAGGAAGTGAAAATAGAAAATATTAAGTAAATTTTAAGCATCACCAATAGGGCTTCTTGATATAGGTTCAAGGCGATTGTTTTTTATGGTATTTTTATTAAATAATATATTTATAAATTATTCATAATCAATTGTATTAACATGATAATAAAAGTATATTTTATTATCATAATTGTCATTCATGAGAGAAGGAATTTACTTGGAAATACTAGTTTATCAGTTGATGTAATTCGTTTTTCAAGCTTATTTTGTAAGTAAATAAAGATAATTCTACCGATTTTAACAGCCATTAACACCTTGTAACGATAGTTTCGCACCCTCTTTAACCGTTTGGTTAAAAAATGTATAAAGGGCGGTATAATATATTAAATATTGTAGCAGCAAGTAAATTGCGCCCCCAAAATCGACTTGTTTGATTTTATATATGGATAGCTTATATTTTATTTCTAATTTTATGCGAAACACTAATTTTTTACAACGATATTGCCATTCGATATTGTTGTTCCTATTTTTATCTATCTATATATCAAATTTATTTTCACAAGAAAAGCAAGATACGCTCTTACTTACTTTACAGCAGAGTGATAAAACCTTCATTGACAGCAACCTGCTCCTTTTGGCACAACATTACAATGTAGATGCCCAGAAAGCATTGGTAGAACAAGCTAAAGTATGGCAAAACCCGACGCTCAATACCGATATTGGCATCGCTGCAGATGGTAAGTTTGTGGGTTATAAAAAGAATGCGGACGGAGGTTACAATGGTCAATACTATATCCAGATTCAGCAGTTGATACTCACTGCCAAAAAGCGTGGCAAACTGATAGACCTTGCCAATACAAATACAAGGCTAAGCGAACTGCAATTGCAGGATGTTTTAAGAAACCTTCGCTATCAACTGCATCAGGACTATTATACCATCCAACAACAGCTTGCTTTGTTGAGAATTTACGATAATCAGGCAGTACAATTAAATAAATTGCTCAGTGGTATGAAGGATCAACTGGGTGCAGGCAACATTGCCAGAAAAGATTATGTACGGATTCAGGCATTGGTTATTTCGTTGCAACAAGACATTACAGAACTGAAGAAAGACATGGCCGATAGCCAGAACGACCTAAAAATTTTGTTGCAAATAAAAGATGCCAACATCTTTATAAAACCATCCGGACCGTTAAGTGACGACATTGCGATGCCCGATAATCTGGAAAGTCTAGTGAATAGTGCCTTAAAAAGTAATCCAAACTACCTGTTGCAACAATGGCAGACTACCTATCAGCAACAGAATCTGTCTTATCAGAAGGCTTTGCAAACGCCAGACATTACATTAGGTCCTAACTTTGACCGGAACTCCAACTTCGCCCCCAATTATGTTGGGTTAGGCTTATCGTTGCCATTGCCTGTGTTTAATAAAAACAAAGGCAATATCAAGTCTGCTCAAGCTAATATTAAACAACAGGAAATACTTACGCAAAACGCAGAGACCGAACTTAGGAACCATATAAGCAATGCCTATCGCAAATTGCTATTAAGTATGGAATTGAATAATAGCTCCCAAAAGGCTTTTTATCAGGATTATGAAACTATCTATAATAATATGTTGCAGAGCTACAAAGACAGGCAAATAAACCTGCTCGAATTCATCGACTTTTTTAATGATTATACGGATAGCCAGAAGAAGCTGCTCGAACAACAATTAAACTTACAGTTGGCAAAAGAAGAATTACAATATCATGTTAATCGTTAACCGTTGACCGTTGAATGAGATTGAAAAAAGAAAACAATTAATAAAAAAGATTATGAATAAACTAACAATAATGGCATCTTTGGTTTTACTGATTTCAGCAACAGCCTGCCACGAAAAACAACCTGAAAAAGCGGAGGTAAAGAAGTTTGCCCTTAGTGATAGTATGGAAAAGATGATTGCATTGGACAGTGTTTCAAATAGTTTCATTTCTACGGAGACTTCATTGAGTGGGGAAGTGAGTTTTAATGAAAACAATGTCATCAAAGTGTTTCCTAGGGGAAGCGGCCAAGTAATTGAAAGCAAGGTGACGTTGGGCGACAAAGTAAAAGAAGGACAAGTGCTTGCGGTGATAAAGAGTGCGGATATTGCGGGTAATTACGCCGACCTAGCAAGTGCCAATGCCGATATCGCCATTGCGCAACGAGAATTTGACAATACCAGAAGCCTTTTTAAAGGTGGTATTGCCAGCGAACGCGAACTGAATGAAGCTAAACAAAATCTTGCAAAAGCAAAAGCTGCTAAAAACAAAATACAAAGTGTACTTAGTATAAATGGTGGTCAGAATACTACATCCAACGGCACATATGTATTGACATCGCCAATTGATGGATATATCGTAGAAAAGAAGGTGAATACAGGCAATTTTATCCGTTCTGACATGGGTGATTATTTATTTACCATTTCTGATTTAAAGGATGTATGGATTAATGCCAATGTCTTTGAAGATGACATTGCCAAAGTAAAAGAAGGTTATGATGTGGAGGTTTATACACTGGCTTATCCAGATAAAACCTTCATCGGAAAAGTTGATAAACTAAGTGAGGTTTTGGATCCAACCAATAAGACGATGAAGGTGCGTGTGAAACTGGAAAACAAGGAAGGACTGTTGAAACCGTCCATGTTTGCCAAAGTTATCGTGTCGAATGAAGAGAAGGCGAAAGCACTGTGCGTACCAACCAAAGCATTGATTTCACAGGATGGAAAGAACTTTGTGGTGGTGTACAAAGGGCGCGACAACATGAAAATTGCTGAGGTAAGTATTCAGAAAATTATTGGAGACAAAACATTCATTAATGGCGGCGTAAATGAAGGCGACAAGCTGATTGTGAGTAATCAACTGCTTATTTTTCAACAATTACTGGACACTCCTTAAAGTTTTAAGTTATAAGTGATAAGTTATACGTATCAGGCAATGAGCGGTTGGTTACAATTGTTGATTGGTAAATTACAAATTGAAGGAGTCGATAAACAAACCCCACTAAGCAATTAGCCATTATGAATAACCTTAAATTCAAATTATGAATAAGTTTATAAAAGGGATCATCTATTTTTCGCTGCGTCACCGTTCTTTCGTATTCTTCTTGACGCTGGTGCTTGCGGTAATAGGATTTATCAGTTACCAGCATACGCCTATAGAAACTTTCCCCGATGTCACCAATACACAGGTAATTATTATTACCCAATGGCCCGGACGTAGTGCTGAAGAAGTAGAAAAATTTATTACAATACCGCTTGAAACTGCGCTGACCTCTGTACAGAAGAAAAGTAACCTGAGAACTACTTCTTCTTTTGGTTTGAGTTATGTACGGATTATATTCGATGACAATGTAGACAATGCCTTTGCAAGTCAGCAGGTATTGAGTAGGTTGAACAGTGTCGATTTGCCAGATGGTATTAAACCAGAGGTTGAGCCTCCTTATGGTCCAACAGGAGAGATTTTCAGATACACCTTGAAGAGTAAAACCAAAAGTATCCGGGAGCTATCTACCATACAGGATTGGATATTGGATAAGGAGTTTAAGCGTGTACCTGGTGTAGCTGATGTGAATAGCTTTGGCGGAGAAGAGAAAAGTTTTGAAGTAAGTGTAAACCCTAACTATTTAACCAAATTCGGATTAACCTCCCTTGATGTTTATAATGCGATCAGCAAAAGCAATATCAATGTGGGGGGCGATGTAATTGAAAGAAATGGACAGGCTTATGTTGTACGAGGGATTGGATTGATTAATAACATCAGTGAAATCAATAACATCATCGTTACCAAAGTAAATGGGGTTCCTATCCTTGTAAGGAACCTAGCTGAGGTGACCGAAACAGGAAAACCTCGTCTGGGTCAGGTTTCAGAAGATACCATGGGCGATGTCCTTGAGGGAATTGTAGTTATGCGCAAAGGCGAGAACCCAACCGAGGTATTAAACCATATACACGAGAAAGTAAAAGAAATAAACGAAGACATCCTTCCCAAAGATGTAAAACTCGAAACTTACTATGACCGTACCATATTGATGGACTTTGCTACGCACACAGTCATACACAACTTGATTGAAGGCATCGTGTTGGTAACTTTTATCGTGTTGTTATTTATGGCTGATTGGCGCACTACAGTAACAGTGAGTATTATTATTCCCCTTGCCTTATTATTTGCATTTATGTGTATGCGTATGATGGGAATGACCGCCAACTTGCTTAGTATGGGAGCTATCGACTTTGGAATTATCATAGATGGTGCAGTGGTGATGGTGGAGGGGTTGTTTGTGGCACTCGATCATAAAGCCAAGGAGGTGGGAATGGTTAGGTTTAATAAGATGGCAAAACTGAGCCTTTTTAAGAATGTGGGAGCTGAAATGGGAAAAGCTATTTTCTTTTCCAAGATTATCATCATCACTTGTTTGATTCCCATCTTCGCTTTTCAAAAGGTAGAAGGGAAAATGTTCTCTCCGCTTGCATTTACCCTAAGTTTTGCCTTACTCGGGGCATTATTGTTTACACTTACATTGGTACCTGCCTTGTCGAGCATCTTGTTGAAGAAAAATGTTCGAGAAAAGCACAATCCGGTAGTAACCTTCTTTGAAAATGGCATTAAGAAGCTGTTTTTAATAGCCAACAAAGTACCAAAGATTAGTGTGTTGGTTGCGGTAAGTATTATGACTTTAACCTTCTTTTCAGCTAAGTTTTTAGGTAGTGAATTCTTGCCGGAACTCGATGAAGGAGCCCTGTGGGTTAAAGCACAATTGCCAATGAGTGCCTCCTTATCTCAATCCAAAACTATTTCTGATAAAATGACAGAGATCTTACGTCGTTTCCCAGAAGTAAAACATACCCTTTCCCAAATTGGACGTACCAATGATGGTACAGACCCCAAAGGATTCTTTAACGTAGAGATAGCTGTTGACTTAAAAACAAAAGATGAATGGCGAAAAGGAGTTACTACCGATAACTTAGTGGACAGTATGGATGCCCAATTGAGTAAGTTGCCCGGTTTATTATTAAATTATTCTCAACCAATCAGAGACAATGTAGAAGAAGCCGTGGCTGGTGTACCTGCTTCGTTGGCCGTGAAGATTTTTGGCAAAGACTTCAATACACTGGATAGTCTTGCAAATAGGGTTCAATCAGTATTGGGTAAAGTTCAAGGCATTGAGGACTTAGGTGTTTTAAGGAATTTAGGTCAACCAGAGTTCAGGATTGAACTAAACCAAGAGAAAATGGCTTTGTATGGGGTAAGCGTTGCCGATGCACAATCAGTTATTGAGATGGCTATTGGTGGGAAAGAAGCTACACAACTTTACGAAGAAGAAAAGAAGTTCGACATTCGAATCAGGTATCGAAAAGAGTTCAGAGATACACAAGAAAAGATTGAGCAACTGATGATTCCAACACAGGATAATACGAAAATCCCATTGAAAGAAATCGCAGATATTCGCACCCTTACAGGACCTGCATTTGTGTATCGGGACAACAATGCTCGTTATATACCAGTGAAGTTTTCAGTAAGAGGCAGGGATTTGGGAAGTGCTATCAAAGAAGCACAAGAAAAAGTAAATGAAGCAGTTCAACTTCCTCATGGTTATAAAATGAGCTGGAATGGTGAATTCGAAAACCAGGAGCGTGCAATGGATACATTGGCGAAGGTGGTACCGGTATGTTTATTGGCGATATTCTTAATATTATTCATCACTTTTGGTAATGTAAAAGATGCTGTACTTACAATCCTCAATGTACCTTTTGCTTTGATAGGAGGGATTCTCGCCTTGCATATTACAGGTATCAACTTCAGCATCAGTGCAGGAATTGGTTTTATTGCATTGTTTGGCGTTTGTATACAGAATGGGGTGATTTTAATTAGTGTTTTCAGAAAGAATCTCAGTGTCAATATGCCTTTAGAAGAAGCAATTCTACAAGGAGTAATCTCACGTGTTCGTCCGGTAGTAATGACCGCATTGATGGCTGCCATTGGATTGTTGCCAGCAGCTATTTCTACAGGCATAGGCAGCGAAACACAGAAACCTTTGGCTATTGTGGTGATTGGAGGGTTAATTACATCTACTTTCCTTACGTTGTTATTATTACCAATTATTTACACTTTAGTACATAATCTTTTTCACAAAAGCGATAACAGACCTTTACTAAAGAAAACAGGTTTAATAAGTAAATAACCCTTAATTATGTACATCCAAGTATAAGAATAGTATATCCCTGTTGTGTTTTTAATTAAATAGCAGGGGTATACTTCCCAGGTTTAATGATATATAAAACAGCATTGGTCAAAAAATTTTAAGCATAGTAATTCAAAAATGTTATTTTTATCCCATTACTAAAAGTTATTATTGATTGAAAACAATATTATCCCATCATCAATTAGGCATCACCATCAAACGCCTGGCACACCAGATTCTTGAAAACCATCTTGAATTAAAGGATACAGTTATTATTGGTTTACAACCTCGTGGAATCTTTTTGAGTGATAAAATTGTAGAAGAGATAAATAATATTCTTGATCCATCTCTGATAAAATACGGTAAATTGGACATTACATTTTACAGAGATGATATCCGTAAACAATTACATACTGCTAATAAAACAGATATCACCTTCTCTATTGAAAACAAACAAGTAGTTTTAATTGATGATGTATTATGGACTGGCAGAACTATAAGGGCTGCTATGGATGCCTTGATGGATTTTGGCAGACCTAAGAAAGTAGAACTTTGTGTATTGATAGACAGAAGATTCAGTAGAGAGTATCCTATTCAGGCAGATTATGTAGGTAGAGCAATAGATACTTTCCCCAATCAGAAAGTAATGGTTTACCTCAATAAAAAAGATAAAGAAGAAAGTGTTGAATTGTTGGAGGAGTAATACGGGTTACGTTGTACTTTTTACGGAAACTTAAAACATACATCTAGATTCTTTTCCCCACAGAAATAACATTACAGTGCTTTGTTTTTGTTTGATTTGCTTGTTAACCATGTTTTCCATTAACTTCGTTTTTTAATGAAACTGTCTACTAAACATTTACTTGGTATAAAGGATTTAACCAAAGAAGATATTCAATTAATTCTTTCTACAGCTTCGGATTTCAAAGATGTTTTACAAAGGCCAGTGAAAAAAGTTCCCTCTCTCAGGGATGTAACTATTGTAAATCTCTTCTACGAAAATTCTACACGAACCCGGATGAGCTTTGAACTTGCTGAAAAAAGACTCAGTGCCGACACATTAAACTTTGCTGCTAGTAGTTCTTCTGCCGCTAAAGGTGAAACATTGTTGGATACCGTCCAGAACATTCTCAGCATGAAGGTAGATATGATAGTGATGCGTCATAGCGCAAGCGGAGCCCCTCATTTTTTATCTAAACAAATTGATGCCGCAATCATTAATGCAGGGGATGGCATCAATGAACATCCCACACAAGCTTTATTGGATGCCTTCTCGATGCAAGAAAAGTTTGGTTCTTTAGAAGGTTTGAAAGTAGCCATCATAGGTGACATTATGCACAGCCGGGTAGCATTGAGCAATATATACCTTTTGAAAAAGATGGGCGCAGAAGTAATGGTTGCTGGACCACCCACTTTAATTCCCAAGTACATTAAAGAAGCTTTAAACGTACGAGTAGAATATAATGTAAAGAATGCCCTGCAATGGTGTGATGTAGCCAATGTTTTACGCATTCAGTTAGAGAGACAAAACCAGCCACTATTTTCCTCTTTACGAGAATACAATCTGGCTTATGGAATCAGTAAGAAATTATTAGATAGCATTGGAAAAGAAATAACAATAATGCACCCAGGTCCAATTAATAGAGGGGTAGAATTGGATAGTGATGTTGCTAATGGTACTAACTCAATCATATTAAATCAGGTGGAAAACGGAGTTGCAGTTAGGATGGCAGCCTTGTATCTGTTGAGACCTCAGAATAACGATTAATGTTTAGTGATTAATAAAGCGATGGTATCAATTAATCATTAATCACTAATCATTAAAATTAATAATTAAGCAGTATGCGTATTTGTTTATTTCCCGGCACCTTCGATCCAGTAACATTAGGTCATACCGACATCATTGATAGGGCCTTGCCTTTGTTCGATAAAATATATGTTGGTATTGGCATCAATGCTTTAAAAAGCCCGATGTTTACTGCAGAACAACGGATGCGATGGTTTAATGAAATTTACAAAAACAACCCTAAAGTAGAAAGCTGTATCTATGAAGGGTTGACTGTGCAGTTTTGTAAAAAGATTAATGCAAACTTTATACTTAGAGGAATTAGATACGTGAGTGATTTTGAATATGAAAAAACGATTGCAGATGCAAACCGTACCTTAGATAGAAGCATTGAAACCGTATTCTTAACAGGTGAACCTAAATATACATCTGTGGCTTCTACCATCGTGAGAGACATCATTAAAAATGGAGGGGATGCATCTCCATTCTTGCCTGATGCTGTTATTCAATCTTTAAAAACTGGGAATTTATTATAAATATCAATTATACCAACGCTAACAACAACTCCTTTGCTTTAATAGCATCGCCTTCTAATTGTGTAATTAATGCATCTAAACCACTAAACTTCACTTCGTTGCGTAGAAAAGCATGGACGTGTATCTGAATTGTTTTTCCGTAAAGGATGGCATCAAAATCAAAGATGTTTACTTCAATCAAACGCTTCTTACCATCAACTGTAGGGCGGTAACCAATGTTCATCATCCCAAAATGTGTCTTACCTGAATAAGGTGTCAGTTTGATAGAAACTGCATAAACGCCATCAGCTGGTATCAACTTCTCTTGAATATTCAGTTGAATGTTTGCTGTTGGATAACCTATTGTTCTTCCAACCTGATTACCTTTCACCACTTCTCCTTCAAAGAAATAAGGATACCCCAAAAATTGATTTGCCGTTTCAATTGCATTTTCCAACAAAGCATTTCTAATTCTTGTACTACTGATGGTTACTTCGTTTAAAACCTTTTCATCAATTTCTTTTACATCAAAGCCAAGTTCCAACCCAATCTCTTCTAATAGATGGTAATCCCCTATCCTGTTCTTACCAAACCTATGATCGTAACCTATAATAATGGTATGTGGCTTAAAATACTTAAAAATGAAATCTCTGCAATACTCTTCAGCAGTTTTATTGGCAAATTCATTTGTAAATGGAATAATTACCAGATGGTCAATTCCTGCTTTATCTAATAAATATACCTTCTCCTCAAAAGTATTTAACAAGGCTACCGTACCTCCATAACTACCAATAACAGACCGTGGATGTGGGTTGAATGTAATAATAACTGACTCCCCATTTACCATAGAAGCAGTTTGCTTTAATTGTTTTATAATCTGTTGATGCCCTAAATGTACCCCGTCAAACGTGCCAATGGTAATAACGGCATTTTTAAAAGGAGGTAATTGAACTAAATCTTTATGTACTTGCATAATGAAGACTACAAATTTAGTGGGAAGCTGCTTAATAAAAAATTAAGTGGCGTATTTCCTATGCTTAATAAAATAAAAAGCTGGTTTAGTAAGGATACAAAACCAGCTTTGTCAATGAATGTATGTTTCTAAATTAATGAATCTCTAAGCGTGCCTGCCTTTACATTGCTATTTTTTTCATTGTGTTCCTTTGCAGCTGCAATAAAACTTACAAACAAGGGCGCAGGACTTTCGACCGTACTCTTCAACTCAGGGTGATATTGTACGCCAATAAAGAAAGGATGTTCTGGTATTTCAATAATCTCTACCAATCCAGAATCTGGGTTCACACCTGTAGCTTTCATGCCATTAGCCTCAAACTGTTCTAGATAATCATTATTAAACTCATAACGATGTCTATGTCTTTCGCTGATATCTATTTTTCCATAAATCGTATGAGCCAAAGAGCCTTTCACCACCTGACAAGGATAGGCACCCAAACGCATCGTTCCGCCCATCATCTTTATCTTCTTTTGCTCTTCCATCATATTGATTACAGGGTCGGACGTCGTTGGTTCCATCTCTGTAGAATGTGCTCCGGTTAGTCCTAAAACATTTCTTGCAAACTCTATTACCGCCATCTGCATTCCCAAACAGATGCCAAAGAATGGCATTCCTGTTTCACGGGCATACTTTACTGCAATAATCTTTCCATCAATACCACGTGTACCAAACCCTGGCGCAACTAACAGGCCATCCAGGTTGTCTAATTTCTCGGCTACGTTATGTTCTGTAATAAATTCACTGTGCACATTCACCACTTCTACTTTTACTTCATTCATAGCCCCTGCATGAATAAAGCTTTCTAAGATAGATTTATAAGCATCCTGTAACTCAATATATTTACCTATCAACCCGATAGTAACTTTACTCTTTGGATATTTTAGTTTATCAAGATATACCTTCCACTTATCCAGATTAGGCTCTTTATATTCTGTTATCTTCAATTTTTTCAAGCAGATAATATCCAGTTTCTCACGAAGCATCAACAAAGGCACTTCATAAATAGTAGATGCATCCATCGCCTCTATAACAGCTTCTTGTTTTACATTACAGAACAAGGCAATCTTTCTTTTAATGTCATTACCCAACGGCTCTTCCGTTCTGCATACCAATACATCCGGATGAACCCCCGTTTCGCTCAGCATCTTAACACTGTGTTGCGTAGGTTTTGTCTTTAACTCTTTAGCTGCTTTCAGATAAGGAACAAGTGTTAGATGTATTACCATAACCCTGTCTTCAGGAAGTTCCCATTGTAACTGACGTACTGCTTCAATAAATGGAAGACTTTCAATATCCCCAACCGTACCACCTATTTCAGTAATTACGATATCAAACTCTTTTGTCTTCCCCAACAACAACATTCTGCGTTTTATTTCATCAGTAATGTGAGGTACCACCTGCACTGTTTTTCCTAAGAAATCTCCATTCCTTTCTTTATTAATTACAGTCTGATAAATCCTGCCTGTGGTTACGTTGTTTGCTTGGGAAGTGTAGGTATTCAAAAAACGTTCGTAGTGACCTAAGTCCAGATCCGTTTCAGCACCATCTTCTGTCACGTAACACTCCCCATGTTCGTATGGATTAAGTGTACCCGGATCAATGTTGATATAAGGGTCCAGCTTTTGAATGGTAACAGTTAGTCCCCTTGCCTGTAGCAGCTTAGCCAAACTCGCTGCAATAATTCCTTTTCCTAAACTACTTGTTACGCCTCCTGTAACGAAAATGTACTTTGCCATATATTGTGATTGTTAAATAAAATATCTTTTTTCAAGAGCTTTGTTAATAAAGTAAAATGCCCACAGCAATCGAGTAAAGTAGGTTTTAAAAACTATCTACCCAATTCGCCATAAAACGATTCTGAACTTGTTGACTAAAATAAAAAGATGGGAAATACACCTATTGAAGTCGTGCAAACCTAATGCAAAAAAACTGTTTGTAAAAATGCGATCCTAAATTTTGTATGTAGATCTATTGATAATGTTAATAAAAAAATTATTAGATTTTAAAAATACAAACTCAACAAAAGAAAGACTCTTTGTTTTGATGTAATACTAATAGTTGCGTGATTATGTTTTCATACAAACCTTGTGCAACTGCCTTTCTTGCCATAGATGGCTTTATTACTTTTTATAATTCTTGAATAAAAGTGCGGATTGAGTAAGATGCTAACTTAGCAGGGCTTTGCAATGACGCATCACTACCCTGCTTGTTAATATCTAACGAGACCGGGAGGTATTACGGTTACCAATCCTTCCCTTAATAGAATAAATACAAATTCTTATTTAAAGTAGAAAATAAATAATTAGTTGATTGTAATATAGGAATTGTAGGAACTAAATGACAATATTAACCTCGAAGAAGAAAACTTTGCTATCGAACTAAGAGAAATAATTGCAGTAGATATGTACGATAAAAAGTTTCAAAATAAGGGTATTTTTTTGTCTCAGGCGTTAGATATTAAAGTTTAATTTGACTTTCATAAATTAAACAAAGGACATCAGTTAGTTATAAGAATAACTCAAACATCTTTCTATTCTTGTCTTTTTTTTTAGGTACTACAACGGTTTCTCCAATTCTGCTTAAAATTCTCTCTTTCTTCTGGAGACATATTCATCCACTTTTCTTTCATTTCAATGCCTCTTCCACCAATTCCGCAACTACTCCCACGGCCGCAACCTTTTCCTCTAAACCCTCCAAATAATAACTTACTTAGTATAAATATCCCTAATGCTTGTGTGTAGGAAATTGCTTTTACGCTTAATACAGGTACTAAAATTTGATTCCATAAGGTCATAATAACAAACCCCAAAGCCACTATTGCTATTGCAGAACATACGGCCATACCGATTGCTTTCTTTAACCAAAATTTTTTCATAATTTTTCTTTTAGATTAATAATTTAATAATTCTTCACGCAATACCTGCAATCGTTCTCTCAAGTGCAATACTGCATACCTTTTTCTCGATAATAGAGTGTTTACAGTTACGCCAGTCTTTGCTGCAATTTCTTTAAATGAAACCCCTTCCAACTCATTTAAAACGAAAACTTGTTTCTGATCTGCCGGCAGTTCGTCTAAAGAGTTATTGAGGGTTTCCCAGAAGAGGTTACGCAGATAAGCAGTTTCAGGTGTATCATCAAAATCGGATAGTAAATCCGTCCACCCTAAGATGTCTTCTTCATTGGAGGAGGGGTATACATCATCCAATAATTCAGGTTTATGCTTTCGTTGAACATCTACAATTCTGTTACGTGCTACCCTGAATAGCCAAGCTGTTAATTGTTCAATAGGTTGTGTATTGCCTGCTAACTGATAAAAAACATCTTGCAATATGTCTTCTGCATCTGCTTCATTGCCAATCCGCTTTTTAATAAACCCTAAAAGTCGTTTGCTATAATCACCAATAATTGCAGTGATATTGCGTCCCCGTTCTTCTGTCATTAAAGCCTTTAAATTTAATGCCGCTTCCATGTTAAGAGAAGACGGATGATGATTGAAAATATTTTAAATTAGTAATTTCAATAACATGAATGTCACTCTTAGAGTCTATAAACATCAGTACATTGTAATCTAAATAGTTTTAAACTTTTCATTACTGTTATTGACTATTGCATACCTATTGTTCAACTTGCTTCTTGC
>CAISCV010000075.1 GCA_903883945.1 uncultured Chitinophagaceae bacterium
AGGGTTGCCTGTATCCAATAAGGATTTCTTGCCTGGCAAGTGGTATCGGTTGTCCTTTATGATGATGTCCTCAACTGACCTGATTGTTTCACAGACTGTACTTTCGCTCAAGCCGTAGGTAAGTCCTATATGATACTGCGTAAGGTATTCCCGTAAATACATCAATACCATAAGCAACTGGTCCTCGATACCCAAAACTGCTTTCCTTCCCCTGTGCGGGGATTTACGGTGACCTGCCTTGTAATCTGTAATTATTTCCACCAATTCCAAGAACACGGGCTTATGAAGCCCAGTGGCTCTTTTGAAACTTGATGCAGAATATTTCGATAACACTTTCCAAAACATAAACGTTTTTAGAACTATTAACGCAATTGCCAAGCCTTTTCGTATGCCTAAATGAATTTCCGAAGAGGTCTATTCAGCTTCACTTACGACTTACGCCTTTTCTTTCTCCCTTTAGGGTTAGGGGCGGGCATAAAAAAGCCCCCCAAACTGGGAGGCTTACCTGATCGAAGGTCACCACAACTGTTGATCAAGTTATTTTTTAAACCATCTAAAAATGATTTTCAGTGTAACAGAAACAAGGAAACTAACTATCGCTCCCAAGCCAGCTAAAGTAATCGTTTTTGCAATGTCTTCTTTATGAAGATTACAAAAGATACTTACCAGCGTCCCGCCTATAGTGCCTGCTTTCGTGCTATGATTAGCTTCCATTGCTCTTTATTTTTCATTTCTTACTCCCCTTTAGGGGTTGGGGGTTTCACGATTTGTTGTTATCTGACTCACTGCCGAAATTACAGCACCACCCACAGCTGCATACCCAGCGGCAGTTACCAGAGCAATTGGCAAAACCACCGGAGCAGCCAAGATAGCCGCACTGATCGCAGCCAACGCCAAACCGAAATTCCTCAACCGCCTAAAGAAATCCGGTGTCGGTGCATTAATCCTTTCTAAAATATTCATACAAACAGATTTAAACAATGAAAACAAACTTCTTTTTTATCACTACTATCTAATATCTACTATCTCATAACTACCACTTACGCCTTATAACTTATAACTCATAACTTGCTTCCCTTGCTTCTTATCACCAAAAACACTTTCTCTCCTCTTTCCAAGACAGGATAAACAAACACTTTCAGCTTTTCAAAAACAATCCTAGAGTTATCGCCCTTGCCTTCACCCGTAATGGTAGTTACAGGAGCAATGCAGCCTTTCGCTTCCTTTTCGGCATCATTGTAAGGATGAATCAATATGAAGTCTCTTTCAGGCACATCCTTCACTAAAAAATGCCACCTAAACTTCTGACTAAATCGCTTTTCAAGCTCGAACCGTCCTTCAGGGATGCATGAAATCGCATGTTGATTATCGCGCCAAGGCAATTCAATGGTGTGGCAAAGTCCTTCACCATTCACACTCAAAGCTCCATTAACTCCATTCGGAAAATACTCCCGTACCAATTCAAGTTCCATAATACTTGTTTTAAAGTGAAACGTAAAACCCATTCCTTATGCCTTTCGACTTATAACTTATAACTTATAACTTATAACTTATAACTTATAACTTATAACTTGCCCTGTCTCTACACCCCACTCACCTTCACAACACTCAAAGCATTGTATGCACCATTCTTCAATGGATACTGTATGCCATTTACTTCTTGATAAAATTCAATACCAAAGAGCAAAAACAAAGGGTGGGTGCTTGCAAGTGTAACCGTGTTACTCAATGACAGCAATACGGATGCTATCCCATTCCAAGGCAACAACGCGCTTGCCTGTGCATCAGCCACAAATACCCCAGTCTCAAAATTAATTGATGCCCCTCCAGAAATAAATTTGTAGTGAGTTGTACCGCCAGGTGCCGTAACCATATTGGCAGGAATAAAGCTAGGTACAACCACTTTCAAAATGCCAGTCACCCTATCAATAGAAGCGGTGTACGGCGCAAAGAAAGTAGTAGCCAATGGTGCATTCACATTAAACTGAAAGCCCTCCACTAGTTCTGTTTCCCCATCCATCACGTTTCGTTGTCCCCTTGTACTTGTCAC
>CAISCV010000076.1 GCA_903883945.1 uncultured Chitinophagaceae bacterium
GTTAGTGTTAGATAAGAAAGAGGAAGTGAAGTAGTAAAATTACTTTGTTTCCTCTTTTTGTTTTATATCCTATTTAGAATTCCGAGTTGTTAGTGTTAGATAAGAAAGAGGAAGTGAAGTAGTAAAATTACTTTGTTTCCTCTTTTTGTTTTATATCCTATTTAGAATTCCGAGCTAATAACTAATAACTACTCAACTAATCACTAATAACTAATAACTAATAACTAATAACTAACTTCCAAGCGGGTTCTTTCTAGGGTGTAACAATCTTGCAATCAAACCCGTCCAACCTGTTTGGTGGGAGGCACCTACGCCTCTGCCGGTATCCCCATGAAAGTATTCATGAAACCAGATATACTCATTAAAGAGGGGATCGGTCTGAAACTTCGTATAGGTGCCAAATACAGGACGATTACCTTCGGAATTACGAAGAAATAAGTTGGCTAGTCTTTTAGATAATAAATCGGCAATGTCATTTAACGATAAGAAAGTGCCGCTACCTGTGGGGCATTCTAGTTTAAAATCATCGCCAAAATAAAAATGGAAGCGTTGCAGGCTTTCTATAATCAAGAAGTTTACAGGCATCCAGATAGGACCACGCCAGTTGCTATTGCCCCCAAAGAGACCGCTATTGCTTTCGCCAGGACTATATTCTACCGAAAAACGTTTGCCATCTACATAAAACTCATACGGGTGTTGGTCGTGGTACTTGGAAATGGCACGAATGCCATAGTCGCTCAAAAACTCGTTTTCATCCAGCATTCGTTGTAATATCTTTTTCATCCGTTGACCTCGTAGCAAACTGAGCAATTGCTTTTCGCCCGCATTCTTGTCTTCCCAACGCGATACTAGGCTTGCCAGATGGGGTTTGTGTTTCAAGAACCATTCTAATCGTTTTCTGAACTCGGGTACCGAATCTAGCAAAGCAGTATCAAATACTTCTACTGCAAACAACGGAATGAGGCCTACCATACTGCGCACTTTCAATCGTTGGCGCTGTCCATTTGGCAGACTCAGTTGATCGTAAAAGAATTGGTCGGTAGTATCCCAAAGACCTGCCCCATCTACTCCCATATTGTCTAAGGCTTCGGCTATATATAAAAAGTGCTCGAAGAACTTGGTCGCCATATCCTGATAAACGGGATTGTATTTACTTAGTTCCAGCGCAATGCGCATGAGGTTCAGCGCGTACATAGCCATCCAGCTAGTGCCATCGGCTTGCTCAATATACCCACCCGTTGGCAAAGGGGCACTGCGGTCGAAGACGCCAATATTGTCTAAACCTAAGAATCCACCTTGGAAGATATTATTGCCATTGGCATCTTTTCGGTTAACCCACCAGGTAAAGTTTAAGAGGAGTTTATGTAAAACAGTTTCCAGAAAAGGAATATCGGGTTTGCCATTTGTATTTTCATCTATCTTAAATACTCGAAAGGTGGACCAGGCGTGTACCGGCGGGTTAACATCGCCAAACGCCCATTCGTAGGCAGGTAACTGTCCATTGGGGTGCATGTACCATTCTTTTGTGAGGAGCAGTAGCTGTTGTTTGGCAAAGTCTGCATCAATCATAGCAAAAGGAATACAATGAAAAGCCAGATCCCAAGCGGCATACCACGGATACTCCCATTTGTCGGGCATAGAGATGATATCGGCATTGTTCAGGTGTTTCCACCCTGCGTTTCTTCCTGTTTTGCGCTGAATGGGAGGCGAAGGTTGCGAAGGATCGCCGTTTAGCCATTTATCTATGTTGTAATCAAAGTATTGTTTGCTCCAAAGCATCCCTGCAAAAGCCTGACGTTGAACATTCTTTTCATCTTCATTGGTAAAGTCCTTTTGTAAGTCGGCATAAAAAGCATCTGCGTTGTGCTTTGCTGCATCAAATAAGGTATCGTAGTCTTCGAAAGGGTGGGGGAGGGCTTGCGCCGATAAACGTAGGAGGAAAGTTTTGCTTTCGCCCCCGTTTATGGTTACATCATAGTTAATGGCAGCCTTTGTACCTGCCGCATTGATGTTTACAGCCGCTGTATTGCCGTGAACAATATAGTCATTGATGCCATCTTTTACATAAGGAGTATGGTTGGGAGCGTTATATAACCGTTGGCTGTTGGTTTCGTTTTCGCAGAACAACAAAGGAAGCGTTTTGTCGGCATCTTCCTTTTGGAAGTAAAGGGTATAATCTTGAAAGTACTGATGGGGTATTAGTATATTGGTGTCGTTACTAGACATCATCTCGGGTTTGTACTCATATTCATCATACCCCCAGGCCCAGGTGTTTCGATACCAGATAGTAGGTAATACATTCAACGAAGCGGCTTCATTTCCTCTGTTATGAACGGTTATTTTTATAAGTATATCATCTTCGGCAGCCTTGGCATATTCTATAAATACATCAAAGTATTTATCTTCATTAAAGATGCCTGTATCAATCAATTCAAACTCAGGCTCTGTTTTACTCCGCTTTTTGTTTTCTTCCACCAACCAGCTATAAGGATATTCTTGCTGCGGATATTTGTACAGCATCTTCATGTAGGAATGGGTGGGGGTATTATCTATATAATAATACAGTTCCTTCACGTCTTCTCCGTGGTTGCCCTCATTACCTGTTAACCCAAAATAGCGTTCTTTAATAATGGGGTCTTTCTTATTCCAGAGTGCTACTGCAAAACAGATTAATTGACGGCTATCGCTGATGCCCCCAATACCTTCCTCGCCCCAACGGTAAGCTTTGCTACGTGCCGCATCGTGATTAATGTATTGCCACGCATTGCCATCGGCACTATAATCTTCACGCACGGTTCCCCATTGTCTGTCGGTAACGTAAGGTCCCCATTGTTTCCAACCAGCACCATTCGATTTTAGTTTGTCTTGTTCTGTTTGCATGTGGTAAAAATAGTAATTTAATAGTGGTTAGTTGTTTGTGATTAGTTGTAAGTTATTTGTGATTAGATTGTAAGAATTCGCTTGAGGCTTTTTGTGTTATGTTTTTTATATTCCGTCGTCAAAAAACACTCATACTTCATAAATCAAAACTAACCACTAATAACTAATGTAATAATAATTAAGTAGATTCTTTGCAGTAAACCAATCCATTTCTTCTGGTGTTAGCGAGATTGATTGCTCGTTGGTAGTGATGTTCAGCCTTTTAAAAGATACAGGAATTACAATGGGCATATTAAATCCTTCGATACAATGTGTCCAATGTAAAGTAACTGTTTGTTTGTCTTTGTCTAGGGTAAAAAGCAGTTTTGGTATTTGAGTCGTACGTAAATATTGGTCGAAAACCTTTTGAAAATCAATGTTTGATTGTTTAATGATATAGTCTTCTACCTGCTTTGTGGTTACCGTTTGGTGATAGAATTTGGTATTGAGTCCTCGAAGTATATATCTGAACAAGCTATCGTTGTTGATGATATGCCTGATGTTGTGAATCATATTGCCACCTTTGTAGTACATATCTCCGCTTCCTTCTTTGTTTACCCCATACGGACCAATAATGGGTTTATTATTCAGTATGCGTTTTCTGGTGCCAACACAATATTCGTTGCCTGCTTCTTTGCCAAAAAGCCATTCGGTGTAGAGGGTCTCGGCGTAGTTGGCAAAAGATTCGTGTATCCACATGTCGGCAATGTCTTTGGAGGTGATGCTATTGCCCCACCATTCATGCGCACTCTCGTGGACTATAATGAAATCCCACTTCAATCCCCAGCCTGTTAAACTTAAATCGGTACCATGATAGCCGTTTTTGTATCCGTTACCATAGGCAATATTGCTTTGGTTCTCCATACCCAAATAGGGGGCTTCCACTAGTTTGTAGCTGTCTTCATAAAACGGGTACTTTCCAAACCAATACTCAAAACATTGCAGGGTAGGTTTTACTTGTACAAACTGTTTCTTTGCCTTATCCAGGTGATAGGGCAGTACCCAATAGTTAAGGTCTAGTTGTCCCCCTTCTCCATTAAGGGTGTCAGAGAAGTGGGTGTATTTACCAATGTATGGTACAATATCGTAGGTGTTAATCGGATTCTTTACGGTCCAATAGATATTGGTATTTTCTTCGTCATGCACTTTGCCACTTTTGCCATTGCCAATGGCTTCTAAGTCGCTAGGGACTATTAAGTGTAACGAAAAGCCTTTGTCGGGCTTATCACTCTGAATATCTTTACAGGGAAACCAGCTACTTGCCCCCAATCCTTGTGCAGCCACACTCATCCATGGGTTACCCAAGCTATCTTTTTTCCATACCCATCCGCCATCCCACGGGGGATTCACTGCTTCGCGAGGTTTACCGTGATATTTAATTTGTATTTGCTGAATGTTTTGATGAAAATCTGTATTTACCAGATAAACGCTTCCTTCTTTGGTAAAGTGTAAGGGAGTTAATATATTATGTTTTGAAGAGTTCGTAGTGTAGTAGTCTATTTTGTCAATAATGAATGAATCTTGCAGGTCTAACTGCATGAGTTTTCCGGGTCTTATCACTTTGAATTTAATAATACAAGTCCCTTCAATAGTCTTTGTATCATAATCTGGCTTTACTGTAAGGTCGTAATGCAGTACATCCCACCAATTCCGGTTTTCATTGTCACTTCCACGAAGGGTGTCAGCCTTGGTAAATACCTCTCGCTCCTGCATCAATTGTGCAAAGGTTGCAACAAATCCCATCAGCCCTATCAGCAATAGTAATACCCGTCTCTTCATTATTTAAAACGTTTTATTTTACTTGTAAATGCTTAGTTAGAAGTGTTTAGTTTTGGAGTATACATTTTTTAAAACTTTGTAAATAAATAATCCATAAAAATGCGAAACCAGATGAGATTTCTTATTATCTAACCACTAACCACTAACTACTCACTATTAAGTCTCGGTAGTTCCACTATTATTGTGGTGCCCTTACCTAATTTGCTTTTTAGTTCTACATTACCATGCAAAATGTCGGCATAACGTTTTACGATATGAAGACCTAACCCTGTACCTTGAATGTTTGTGGCATTGCTACCTCTATAGAATGTACTGAATAGATGTGTTTGATCTTCCTCCGAAATACCAATGCCACTATCTTTTACAATTATGCTTAATAAGTCATTTTTATTATTGATAGAAAGTAAAATCATACCATTTTCATTGGAGAATTTGATGGCATTACTCAATAGGTTGAGTAGTATATTTTTAAGTAATCGCTTGTCAGTCATAAATTCTACCTCTCCATTGTAGGTAAGTACAATAGATTGTCCTTCTTTTTTTACGACTCCAAGTTCATCTAATATTTCTTCAGCGAATTCCTTTACTTCAAAGTCTATAATCTCTGCCTGCACGCGCCCTTCTTCTAGTTTACCAAGCGATAGGAAGTCTTCTAATAAATCATTCAGGTGTTTTACTGATTCTTTAATCTTTTTTATATGCTTATCCCGATTAATCTGTTCTTCCTCTTTTGTATATCTCCCAATTAGAGAGGCAGAAGAAAGTACCGTACTGAGTGGAGTACGAAATTCATGGGATGCCATCGATACAAACCTAGATTTTATTTCACTTAATTCTTTTTCTTTTTGTAATGCATCACTTAGTTCTTGTTGCGAAATTTCTAGTTGTTGCAAGGCTTCTTTTAATATTAAGGTTCTTTGCTCTACTTTGTCCTCAAGTTCGATGTTAAGCTTTTTTATGGTAGCTGAAATTTGCTCCAGTTGGTTGTTTTGTTCCATTAGAGTGGCTTCTTGTCGTTTTCTTTGGGTAATGTCTACTACAAAAGCAATTACAAAAAACTCTCCTTTTTGCTTATAGTAACTAAGGCTCACTTCTA
>CAISCV010000077.1 GCA_903883945.1 uncultured Chitinophagaceae bacterium
AATAACACAACTGACATACAGAGGAAAACACAAAAATTATCATAAAACATGGTTGATAATTGCTGCTATTGTCAATCTAAAAGAAACCACCTACAACTTGAGATATGCAACACCCTAATTTATTTTGGAAAGAGGTCTATTATTAATTCCTTTGAATGATAAATATGAAAAGATTCTTTTACCTCTTATTATTTGTAACAACGATTGCCCATGCACAAAAAGCGGATATTCTGATTGAAAACGGGAAGCTTATTGATGGCACAGGCAACTCTTGGATGGTGGGTGACCTTGCAATAAAAGATGGCAAAATTGTAGCAAAAGGGCATCTTACCAATTGGACAGCCAACAAGATAATAGATGCAACGGGCTTGGTTGTCTCCCCCGGATTTATAGACGTACATACCCATATAGAAGACTTGGAGAAGAAAGACCCGGAGGCTAATAATTTTCTATTCGATGGGGTAACGACTGTTATCACCGGCAATTGTGGGACTTCTCATACGGATATAAAAAAATATTTCGACTACCTAGATGGCCTAAAGCTGTCTATTAATGTAGGCACTTTGGTGGGGCATAACGATGTTCGTAAAGCGGTGATGGGTACTGCAAGGCGCAATCCTACCGAAGAAGAGATGCAGAAAATGGAGACTTTGGTAGAAAAAGCCATGCAGGATGGGGCGGTAGGGTTATCGACCGGACTCATTTATATACCCGGTACGTATAGTAAAACAGAGGAGGTGGTGCGGTTGGCAAAAGCAGCAGCAAAATACAATGGGGTGTATACCAGTCATATCCGAAGCGAGGGTGATAGTGTAGCAATTGCTGTAAACGAAGCATTGGATATTGCCCGTAAAGCAAAAATAGCTGTAGAAATCTCGCACTATAAAGTAGTAGGCGAACAGAATTGGGGAAGAAGTAAAGAGACCATACCCTTGATAATTAAGGCACGGGAAGAAGGAATAGATGCAACAATAGACCAATATCCCTATACGGCAAGCAGTACCAATATGGGGACGATGTTACCAAGTTGGGTATTGGCAGACAGTCAGGATAGTATTGTAGCAAGGCTTGCAAACCCTGCTATCCGCAAAAGAATCATGGACTTTATGCTGAAAGGGTTAAAGAAAAGGGGGCTAGAGCACTTTACCTACGCGGTTGTAGCCAACTATAAAGCCGATAAAAGTTATAATGGAAAGAGTATCGAAGACGTAAATACGATGCTAGGAAAGGCACATACTGCCGAGGAAGAGGCAAATACGGTGATGGATATGATGAGTAAAGGCGGAAGTAGTATGGTTTTTCACGGGATGTGTGAGGAAGATGTGAAGGCAATTATGCAGTATCCCTTTAATATGTTTGCTAGTGATGGCGGCATCAGGGTAATAGGTGAGGGGGTGCCGCATCCACGTTCGTATGGCACCAATGCAAGGGTATTGGGTAAATATGTTCGGGAGCAAAAAGTACTTAGTCTGGAAGAGGCTATCCGACGGATGACGAGCCTGCCTGCACAGAAGTTTCAATTGAAAAATATCGGCTTGCTCTGCGAAGGTTACCATGCAGACATTACTATATTCGACGAAAATACCATCAACGATTTGTCCACTTTCGATAATCCACATCAATATTCTGTTGGGGTAAAATATGTACTGGTGAATGGAAAATTAACCATCAATGATTCTAAACATACGGGGGAGCGGAATGGAAGAACGGTGAAGAAGGGGTATATGCTATAAAGCTGCTAGAAATATCTTTTGAGACCCATAACCCCCATTTATACTAGCTTTTATTGCACTGTGTTCTACTATTATTATCAGGTATAAGATTTTTTGGTCTGATGGTCTTAACACAAACTCACAGAGATTATCACCCCGATGATTGACGATACGAATAGGGAGATTTAAAAAACAGAGAGGGCTAAATGACAGCTTCTTTTAACCATTTATCTGCCATTTATAATAG
The DNA here is from genome assembly GCA_903883945.1 of uncultured Chitinophagaceae bacterium. Taxonomy (GTDB): domain Bacteria; phylum Bacteroidota; class Bacteroidia; order Chitinophagales; family Chitinophagaceae; genus Parasediminibacterium. The sequence goes on from CAISCV010000077.1 coordinate 1,960, forward strand.
GGTAGTACCCAGGCTAATTCCCTTCATATCCTTATAAGAAACGAGGCGGTCTCCGTAATGAGATTATCTTGCTTTGAAGGGCAAGAACCCAATTGCAGTTTGTGATTGCAGAAAAAGCATATACACTTGCCAATGTGCATTAAAACAGATTTTAAGCAGCGTTAAAATAATATATATCGAACTTAAGCGGTGTTTTGCCATAAAATATATCGACTTATTCTTCTTTTTATAGATGATTAACAACAAAACCCCTATATTGCAATAAATTTAATGTATAGTGTTTTATTAAAAGATATACAGGTGATGGTTTTATCATTATCTTCAATTCTGCAAATGCAAATTGCATTGTGGTATCGGGCAACTAACCTTTATTAGAGAATTAAATCGTTTTCAGAATTATGAACAGTGCAACCCTTCTGCAACAGTATCTAACACAACCAGGCATTTGGGATGAGATGAGCGATGGCTCAACCATTCGTGAGCAATATACCAAGGTTTTTGAGGCATTACAACACCTTCCTGTAGAGGCATTACATCAGAAAGATAAGCTAGCTAGTGAACTCTTTATGAATCAAGGAATCACCTTCACCGTTTATAGTGACAATGCAGGGATTGAACGGATTTTTCCTTTTGATATCATTCCGCGAATTATTACTTCGGCCGAGTGGAGCCATATCGAAAAAGGGATTAAACAACGCTTAAAAGCGTTGAACATGTTTCTCAAGGATGTTTATAATGAGCAATCTATTATAAAAAGAGGTATTGTACCCGCCGAATTGATTAACAGTTGCGCTCATTTTACGCGAGAAGTAGTAGGTATCAAAGTGATGCACGATATCTATGTGCACATAAGTGGGATAGATCTCATTAGAGGTGATGATGGCACTTTCTATATCTTAGAAGATAACCTGCGTACCCCAAGCGGCGTGAGTTATATGTTGGAAAACAGGGAAGTAACCAAACGTTTGTTCCCCGATTTGTTATATAGCAGTAAGGCGAAGATGGTGAGTAGCTATCCGATAAAACTCCATGAGATATTGTTGCAACTAGCACCCACGCAACTGAGTAACCCCAATGTAGTTTTACTCACACCGGGTGTATATAATTCGGCTTATTACGAGCATACTTTCCTTGCTAGAAGTATGGGTATAGAGTTGGTAGAAGGAAGAGATCTGGTAGTGGATAACTTTAAAGTGTATGCCAAAACAACCAATGGATTAAAACAAGTACACGTTATTTACCGTAGGGTGGATGATGAGTTCCTAGACCCGGAAGTATTTAGAAAAGATAGCTTATTGGGCGTTCCGGGTTTAATTGGGGCTTATGCAAAAGGTAATGTAGCCATCGTAAATGCATTGGGTAATGGTGTAGCCGATGACAAAGCAGTTTACAACTATGTACCTGCTATGATTAAATATTATCTGAACGAAGACCCAATCTTACCGAATGTTCCTACCTACGAATTGAGTGACCCGGCGCAAAGGGAACACGTGTTTAAGAACATTCACAGTATGGTTATTAAGCGTACCAATCAATCGGGTGGGTATGGTATGTTGATGGGGAATAGTGCTACCGACAAAGAAATAGCAGACTTTATTATTGCAGTAGAAAAAGAACCTCGAAGCTTTATTGCCCAACCAATTATCAAGTTGTCAACGGTACCTTGTTTTATAGATGGTAAGTTTGTTCCTCGTCACGTTGATTTACGTCCGTATGCACTTTGCGGTCCTGATGGTGTGGAGATTGTTCCCGGTGGATTAACGCGTGTTGCCTTAAAAGAAGGTAGCTTGGTGGTAAACTCTTCGCAAGGGGGTGGTAGTAAAGATACTTGGGTGATAGAGTAGTTATTAGTTGTTAGTGGTTAGTTGTCAGTTAAACATTAACAGTATTAGAAATTAGTTGATTCGATAACCTGAATTACAATAATCACAATTTAAAAGAACAGTAGCATGTTAAGTAGAATAGCAGATTCTTTATTTTGGACAAACAGATACATGGAGCGTGCCGATGGTATGTTGCGTTGCACCATGACCAATTATATATTGATGTTTGATAAGGGTGTGAGTAACAACCTCAGTTGGGAGCACATATTAGAGGTTTTTGCTGAGGTAGATGACAAGGAAGAAATAGACGTTATAAAATTTAATACCGAAGCGGCTTTACAGAAGCTATTACTGGATACTAAAAACATCAATTCATTAAAGAATGTCCTAGGCAGTGCGCGCGAAAATGCACGGGGTATTCAGGACAACATTACCAAAGAAGTGTGGGAACAGGTGAATGGGATGTATCATTCCATCAATGCACTTTTGCTTGTAGATAAATTGAGTGGATATGATGCATTGGAAACAGTAAATATGTTTTGCAAGGAAAGTATCATGTACAACGGGGTAACAGATACAACCATGCCTAGAGGCTTGGGGTGGAGCTTTATGAACTTGGGGAGATACATCGAAAGATGCTTCATTACGATTGAAGTTGCCGAGAAATTCTTCAGCTTTATTGATTATAAACTAGACGAGGAAAAAGACATTTTGCAATGGCGCCCTATGTTGTTGGCCTTGTCGGGCTACGAGTTGCATCTGAAAACCTACCGTAGTACAAAACACAACGAAAATGCTTTACATCAGGTTATCTTCAACAAAGACTTTACCCGTAGCGTATTGTATTCTCTAAGTCGTATATCCAAATATTTAGTGGATGTTTTGCAAGAAAATAATACCGAGCATAAAGATGCTATCATCAAACGCTTTGGAAGATTACTTAGTAAAGTGGAGTATATGGATATAGAGACACTAAACAGACATAATTTAGAAGAATTTTTCGAAGAACTAAAGACTTCCTTGGGAGACTTTAGCGACCTTATAGGGTTGAGTTTTTTCTCTTATGCATAAGCAGGTTACAGGTTACTAGTTGCAAGTTACTGGTTACTAGAAACCTGTAATTTGTAACCAGTAACTATTATTTCTCTCCCATATCAGATTTTTCCGCACTTTTACAGCATGTTTCTAACTAATCTGTACAAGGTACTTTCCTTCATACTTCTTCCTTTTGGTGCATTAATTGGCATCGTAAGTGTATTCGCTTTGTTTATGGCATTGGGCAATTTTGCCCTATTGCTTCCTTTGGCAATTACCATTTGTACAACTATTTACATATTTGCAAGCTTTATTTTTGTATTAACCGGAATCATTAATAAAAAACAATGTAAGTCTTCCCTAAAGGATTGGATTAAGGTAAATGCTTATGTAACGATGTTCTTTGCTACGTCTTGCATCACTAATTTTATAATGATTAAGACAAACCCTCAGTTGAAAGCAGAGTTTAGTAAACAGGCCTTAGCCATGCAAAAAAATGTTCCTCCAGATGCAGCTGCACTAATGCCTCTTTTTATAAATGGGGTATTGATTGCAATGTTGGTTTTCGGTATTTCTTTGTTACTTCATATCTCCCTTTCTTTTACTTTTATCAAGACAAAGAGCAACCTTTTTGAAGCGGAATAACCGCCTTAAAATAACAAATACCCTTTCCTCGCAATACTATTCGTACTTTTAGTTTTTTCCAATAGCTAATGTTACCAGCTATTTCAGACTAAATTTTCAATTATGTTGGTCAAGACGTTTGGCAGTGCGGTTTACGGGGTAGAGGCAATAGCAATAACCATCGAAGCCAATGTGAGTGGCGGCAATTTGAATTACTTTATTGTAGGTCTTCCCGATAATGCCGTAAAAGAAAGCATCCAACGAATAGAAAGTGCCATCAAAACCAATAAATACGAGATGCCCCGCACCAAACTGGTCATCAATATGGCGCCTGCAGACATCAGAAAAACCGGTGCTGCTTTCGACCTTCCCATTGCCATTGGTGTTTTAGGCGCAGCCAATCAAATAGATAATCCCGATGTATTGAAAGATTATGTAATGATGGGAGAACTAAGTTTGGATGGTGAAATAAAACCCATTAAGGGTGCATTGCCCATTGCTATCCAAGCCAGAAAAGATGGTTTCAAGGGATTAATTGTTCCCAAAGAAAATGCCCGGGAAGCCGGTATGGTGAATAATGTATTGGTATATGGCGTTTCTCACTTAAAGGAAGTAGTCGATTTCCTGAATAATAAAATAAAACTAACCCCTGTTGATGTAAATACCCGTGAAGAGTTTTTTCATAGTCAATATGAATTTGATATTGATTTTACCGACGTAAAAGGACAAGAAAACATCAAGCGAGCCCTAGAGATTGCTGCTGCCGGCGGGCACAATGCTATCCTGATTGGGCCACCCGGTGCAGGTAAAACCATGTTGGCAAAACGGCTGCCTACCATTCTTCCTCCACTTAGTTTGCAAGAGGCATTAGAAACCACCAAGATTTATAGCGTAGCCGGTAAATTGCCTGAGAATGCTTCTTTAATCAGTAGAAGACCTTTCAGAAGTCCGCACCATACGGTTTCGGATGCAGCTTTGGTAGGTGGTGGGGGCGTTCCGCAACCTGGAGAAATATCTTTGGCGCACAATGGGGTTTTGTTTTTGGATGAATTGCCCGAGTTTAAAAGATCGGTGTTAGAAGTGATGCGCCAGCCGATGGAAGAGCGGAAGGTTACTATCTCCCGGGCAAAGATGGCGTTGGATTTTCCTGCCAATTTCATGTTGATTGCCAGTATGAATCCCTGTCCTTGTGGTTTTTACAATCACCCCGACAAAGCCTGTACCTGTCCGCCGGGTGCTGTTCAGAAGTACCTGAATAAAATTTCAGGGCCTTTATTAGATCGGATTGATTTACACGTAGAAGTTACGCCAGTTGCTTTCACAGAGTTAAGTAAAACCACCAAAGGAGAGTCGTCCGAAACAATCCGGAACAGGGTGATTGCTGCTAGAGAAATACAAGCCGTACGCTATGCAAATAGTGAGGGCGTGTATGCCAATGCGCAAATGAGCAGCAAGCAACTTACGGAAATATGTGTGATAGACAACATTGGTGCATCCCTATTAAAACGGGCAATGGAACGTCTTAATCTATCTGCAAGGGCTTATGACAGGATATTGAAGGTATCTAGAACCATTGCCGATTTGGCTGGCTCGGCAAACATAAAACCAGAACATCTGGCAGAAGCTATTCATTATAGAAGTTTGGATAGAGAAGGTTGGGCTGGATAAAAGTTAACCAAATAGCTTAACCCCAATAGGAAAGCGGTTACCCCCGAACAAAATGGGGGTATCCCCAAGCGAAATGCGGTTATCCCCGTAGCAAAAGGGGTTACCCGCGAGAGATATGCGGTTACCCCCGAAAGTTTGGGGGGTTCCCCCGAGAGACTCGGGGATATCCCCGAAAGAAATGCGGACAGTCTTTTCCCCTTTAATTATTCAAAATACCACTAGAAATATGCCTTTGTGTAGCGGATTTTATACTTCAAATTATTTGTATTTGTGACTGTATTATCGGTCTATTAAACTAAAATAGGTACTTTCACGGCTAGAAATAGGAATATGAAGTATTATATCATTTCGGGGGAAGCAAGTGGCGATTTGCACGGAAGTAATCTGATTAAACAACTAAAAAAATTAGATACCGAGGCGAATATCCGTTGTTGGGGTGGCGATATGATGGAGAGCGCAGGGGCTACTTTGGTAAAACATTACAAAGAACTGGCCTTTATGGGCTTTGCAGAAGTGGTGAAGAACCTCCCTACCATCCTTAAGAACATCAGCTTTTGTAAAGAAGACATCAAGGCTTTTGCACCCGATGTTTTGGTACTCATAGATTATCCTGGCTTCAACCTGCGCATTGCCGAGTGGGGCAAACAACAAGGCTATAAAATTGTCTATTACATATCGCCACAGGTGTGGGCGTGGAAGGCAAACAGGGTGAAAAAGATGAAGCTTTGTATTGATAAGATGCTTGTGATATTACCTTTCGAAAAAGATTATTTTAAACATAACTGGAACTGGGAGGTAGAATATGTGGGGCATCCATTGGTGGAAGTGATAGAAAACTACAAGGCTAATTATATCGAACCATATACCATTAATACCCTTCCAATGGTTGCCTTATTGCCCGGTAGCCGCAAACAAGAGATAGAAAAGAAACTACCTGTAATGTTGGCTGTAAGTAAATATTTCCCCCAATACCAGTTTGTAGTAGCCAAAGCGCCGGGGCAAGAGGATAGTTTTTATGAACCGTTCTTGCGTCCCTACAACAATGTTTCAGCCGTGAGCAATGATACCTATAGTTTGTTGATGCAGGCAAAAGCGGCGTTGGTTACGAGTGGTACTGCCACTTTGGAAACTGCTTTGTTTGCCGTACCGGAAGTTGTTTGTTATAAAAGCAGCAACATCAGCTATCAGATAGGCAAGCGTTTGATTAAGATTAAGTTCATCTCATTGGTCAATTTAATAATGGATAAACTGGTGGTAAAAGAATTGATTCAAGAGGAGATGACTACCGAACTATTGGCAAAAGAATTAAGTTTATTACTAACGGATGCAGTAAAGCAACAACAGCTTAAAACAGATTATGCTGCGCTTAAAGGGGTATTATCTGAAAAAGAAAATGCTTCTGCCAAAGCGGCTGAAAGTATTTATAAGTTTATAGAAAACATTGGGAAAGATTAATGCTAAATTTGTAAAAACAGAAGCACCATGCAAACAAATACACTCAGAGAGAAATTGTATCAATATATAGATAAAGGCGATGATAAATTGGTGAAACTACTGTATACCCTTGCAAAGGAGTATAATGAAGAAGAGGAGGAAGAGGATTTCTTTTTTTCTGCAAATGATATACTATTGTTTGATGAAAGAAGAGAAAAGAGGATGGCTGGGGAAAGTAAAACCTATAACTGGAACGAAGCCAAGACCTTTATTACAGGAAATTCTATCAACGAATGACCTATAATATATTATTACAAGAGGAAGCTGTACAAGAAATACAAGAAGCATTTGAATGG
>CAISCV010000078.1 GCA_903883945.1 uncultured Chitinophagaceae bacterium
AGATGCTGCAACGGGCGAGCCTTTGGTTGGTGCCGTAGTGAAATTGGAAAACACAAAATATAAAACCATCGTGAAGTTGGATGGTACTTATGTATTTGCCAAACTACCTTTGGCAACTTATACAGCTAAAGTTTATTATGAAGGTTATACAAATGCTGAAATGCAAACGGTAACACTTTCTGATAACAGCACTAAAACAGTCGGGTTTAATTTGACACCAACAGTTTCTGAGCTTTCTTCTGTTACGGTAACCGCTTCAGATAGTAAAGGTAGCGATAATGGAGCACGTAGATTAGAGAAAATATCCGACCCTATCATCAATGTATTGTCTGCCAAAACCCTTCAATTACTTCCCGATATTACCGTTGCCAATGCCTTACAAAGAGTCAGCGGGGTGTCTATTGAAAGAAGTGGTTCGGGCGAAGGGCGTTATCCTATTATTCGTGGGATGGAAAAACGTTATATCAATACCTTAGTAAATGGCATCAAGATACCTAGCCCTGATAATAAGAACCGCTTTATTCCGCTTGATCTTTTCCCTTCTGAGTTATTGGAAAGATTGGAGGTAAGTAAGAGTTTAACGCCATCAATGGAAGGTGATGCTATTGGGGGTACAATAAATCTGGTAATGAAAGATGCACCTGAAAAGCGGTTATTGCAAATTAATGCTTCAACTGGGTATAGTGATATCTTTATGCACCAAGCCTATACTCATTTTGATCATAGTGTAATTAATAAAAAATCCCCAAACGAATTGAATGGATTAAATTATATCGCTAAACCTACTGATTTTACATTGGCACCAATTAAATATGATGAACTAAAAGCACCCATTAATAAAATAATCAGTCTTACCTATGGGAATCGTTTTGGTGCTAGAAAACAATTTGGGGCTATTGCATCTTTAAGCTATCAGGATATTTATAAAGGAACTAATTCTACTTTCTTCCTTCCAAATGCCCAAACCGCCCCTAATAATGTTCCTGAGTTTAATGATATTTATTATCGTAAGTATTCTTTTGAAAGTAGACGTTTTGGTGCAAATATTAAGTTAGACTATCAGATAAACGACAAAAACAAAATCTCTTTGTTTAATACTTATGTTCGATTAGATGATTATGCAACAAGATTAATGACAGATAGTGTTTTGCTTAATTCTCTAGTAGATCAACTTTACAGAAGTACTTGGCAGTATCAATCCATTTACAATTCAACTTTGACTGGTCTTCATAAACTGTCAAGTTCTGTAAAATTAGATTGGTCTTTGGTGTATTCAATTGCCAATAACCATAAGCCAGATGAGGTTGAGTTAGATCATCAATACCCAAGAGCAGACCCTTCAACTGATAAAATCCAGTCATTGTCTCATATATGGTCTCATAACAGCGATAAAGACTATGATGTATATGTAAATCTTACTAAAAGTTTAAAGGTTTTTGGTAAATCAACAGAATTAAAGATTGGTGGATTGATTAGAGATAAAACACGTGACAACCTTTATCATTCTTACAGTCTCAAACCAAATGGCGCTCAATACTTTACCAGTATTGCCAACTTAAACGATACCAACTTTGCTTTTAGTGGAAAAGGTTCTGCTGCAATTGGACCTGATGCAAACAACTATACATTTAATGAAACAATAAGTGCTGGTTACTTTCAAGCTAAAATACCTCTTACTAATAAACTGGAAGCGCTTGGTGGGGTGAGGGTAGAATACACGCACCAACATTATGCAACTACCTTAGATTCTACATCTGCAGATCCTAAGTCTGGTTCTGTATGGTACACCGATGTATTGCCTAGTTTGCAATTGAAATACAAGATAAATAAGTTCGAATCTTTACGCTTTGCTTATTATAAAGCGTTGGCTAGACCCGCATTTGCTGAAATGATTCCCGGTGGACCTGGTAGTACCGAAGATTTTAAACAAGTTGGGGATCCTGTTAACGTAAAACATACCCTTGCAGATAATTTTGATGTACGTTACGAAAACTTCTCCGACAAAGCCGATCAGTTATTACTAGGCGTTTTCTATAAAAATATCAATGATCCTATTGAGTATTCAGTTGGTCGTGCAACCGGTTCCGCAACCGCACAAAACTTAAGACCATCAAACTACGGTACAGCTACCAACTTTGGTTTTGAAGCATTATACACCAAATATATTGGTTCATTTGGGGTATCAGCAGGTTATACCTTCACTCAATCTCAAATTACTACAACTAAATTGTTTACTTATTTAGATTCAACAGGTAGAACCAAATCAAGATACCAAAATGAAACAAGACCCTTACAAGGGCAATCTAAGCATATAGGCAATATCTCTTTTATTTATAAGAATCCAAAGAATGGGTTGGACTTGCAAATTGCCTATGTGTATACAGGGGAAAGGGTTACTTATGTAAACCCAAACTATGGTCTTAACTATTGGCAAACTCCAACTTCTCAATTAGACTTTTCATTCGAAAAAAGAATTATAAAGGGGCTTACTGTTTATGGCAAATTGAACAACTTATTAAATACCCCTTTTATACTTAGATTAAAACAATCTTACAACAACTATTTAAATCAACCGGGTTCTGTGAATTTACCTAGCCAAACCGAGGCTGATAAAAGCATTATTGTTGTAAAAGACTATTATAAATCAACATACCTATTTGGTGTACGATACAAATTTTAATTCCCACAAACTAATAAATTAAATTATGAAAAATATACTGTCTTCATTTACTAGCCTTGCATTTGTAAGCATTTTGTTTTTTGCTTGTAACAAAGTAGACCATAAAGATTTGTTTACCCCGTATGTAGCTCCCTCAAAACCATTTTCTCCTATCAGCGACAGCACTTGTTTATCGGGTACATTAAATGGTACGTTGGTAGCTGGTAAAACGTACAAGGTTTGCGGTAATATTATTATTAACGATAAAGACACCCTTATTATACAACCGGGTGTTACCATCAAGTTTGAAGGCAACTATGGTATTGGGGTAAAGGGAAGTTTGTTTAGTTTGGGTACACAAGCTAACCCTATCTTGTTTACGTATGATAGTACTACTTTGGTAAAAACAGATGCTATTGGTGCGCCTGTTGCTAATGACCCTGCTTTTAAAGGTTTATGGACTGGAATTATTGGTGGCCCTGCCTGCCCTTTTATGATCATTAAATGGACTAAGGTAGAGTTTGGTGGTGGCAAACCCAATGGTACGGTAGCAGCAGTGGGTGGAAGTGGTTATCCACTTTATTTCCAAAACCCTACTGGTATTTTTGTATTGGAAGATTCTTGGATTTATGGAAGCGTAGATGATCCTTTGCGTACGTTTGGCGGTAAAGTTGCCATCATAAGAAATACATTCGAGAAATGTGGGTTAACTGGTGGTGAGGCTTTTAATGCAAAAGCAGGTACAATTGGCGATTTTGCCTATAACCTTTGTGTGGGTATGGCCACCAATGGAGGTAAGCTATCCAACTCCGGGGTAGCGGTGGGTGTTGCGGCTACTGAAGTAAGAATGTATAATAATACAGTTATTAATTCGGGGTACAGAAGGTCTAGTGCTGGTAGGGGAGGTTCATTCAACTTCGAACAAAATGCAGCAGGAATGGCTTACAACAATCTGATCGTAAACTGCAAATTTGGTCCTCGTGTGGTGCAATCACCACTGGCTGATACAGCACATATTCGTTATGGCTACAACTTTCAATATGGCGATTCACTATCTGTCGTAAGACAATTTGTGCCAAACCTTAAATTGAGTACGGCTATTACCGCTCCTCAATCTACTGATATTCCAAACATTATTCCATTATTGCCAACCGGTTGGAAAATAGGGGATTCACTTTCAAATGCTATAGTTGCACCTCTAATGGGTACCAACAATCCACTATTTGTTAATGGACCTGTACCAATGCCTGCTGGTGCAAACTTGCAAGACATTGCTGTAGTGGGTAGCTACAGCTTCCGCCTAAAAGCATCTTCTCCTTGTATTGGTAAAGGATTTACTGGCTTTACCCCAAAAGGCGATGTGCCTGTTGATGCAAAGTATGGTGTTACCGAGTTAACCCCTCCTGGGAAAGATATGGGCGCGTTTCAATATAACGGTACGGGCAATCAACACTAAATAATTATTAATTGATAATTGACAGTTGATAATTTTTAATTAATTACTTAATTATAAAATATAACAAGGGATTCGATTACTTTAAAGTATTCGAATCCCTTTCTTTTATTACCATTAACCATTAACCATTAACAATTAACAATTAACCATTAACCATTAACCATTAACCATTAACCATTAACCATTAACCATTAACCATTAACCATTAACCATTAACCAT
>CAISCV010000079.1 GCA_903883945.1 uncultured Chitinophagaceae bacterium
ATGACTTTACCGTCAATCAATGGGGGGGCTTTGAAATGGGAGACGGAGAATATTTTTTTGATAGTACAAAAAAATTGAAACTATCAACCCCCGATTGGTTTATAAAAACCGTACAAGTAGAAGAAAAAATATTTGAAACTACCTACATCCCGAGTAATGAAAAACACAAGGATAGCAAAACATGGGAAGAAGATTCAACCCGTGATTTGTTTACTAGTGCTGTCACTTACAGAACCGATGAAAGCCAAATCATTGAATGGCTGATTTGGAATAGAAAAATAGGCATCTACGACCTTTACGAAGACTACCAAGAAAACGTCCATATAGAACTAGACAATTTTTTGTGGTATTTTATTGGAGTAAACCAAGCAGGAAAAAAGGTAAGAGAGACCGAAATAAAAGACCACCCACTTTTTAAGGAACTTGAAGAACTAGAAATAAATTCATTTAATTACTGTATATAATATTTCTATGAAAAAGCAAAAAATTTATGAGGAATTTAAAGACAAATTTGGAAACGTTTATAAATTTGAAAATTATTTAGAATTTTCAATATTTTGGTTTAACATGAACAGAAAAACTGCTCAAAACCATTTCCCCGATAATTTCCAAACGCTGCAAAATGTAGCTGCAAACTCAAAAGAAGCAAGGCAAAAAACATAGGCGTATGTGGCGCACTGTGGAGCGTCCTGTCCTGTACTGCACCGCAGCGTGTGGGGCGATTAGAAAAACAACGCCCCTGCGGGGGACCGACAGTTTGGTTTTATCTTTTAATTGTATGAACTAAGCAATAAAAATGGGAAATGTCAAAAAAAATTTCCGCTACGCGGTTACAAAATTGATTAAAATCTATAATTTATTATCATCCAAATGGAAACATTAGCCAATAGAAGGATAAGCAATTTTAACCTCTTCCATAATATCATCAATTCCTAAACTCTTAAAGTACATATCAGTAGTTTCTATACTGCTATGTCCCATCAAAAGTGATATGTATTTCATCTTTATCCCATTTTTGTACATCATGACAGCTCCAGTATTCTTCCATGAATAAAAAGAGTGTCCAATGGGCAAATCCAATGAATTCAAATACATTCGATGCCTGTTATACAAAGTATTCCTTGCAATTTTATCTGCATTGGGAGTACCACCCCTTCCGAAAATAAAGAAATGATCAGGAAAGCCCTCGATATAAGATTCAAGAACTTCTTTCAAATCTGGCGCAATGGGAACAAAACGAAACCTACCCGTTTTTGCAGTTTGCTCGGATATTCTAAACTTCCAACTTGTATCCTCTCGATTGATAATATCGCCAATCGTTAAACCCATCAACTCATCACCAGGGCGAATGAAACAATAAAATTGTGTTAGACAAGCCGCCCATAATTGGGGGTCAAGGTTTGCAATTAATAACTTCATACTAACTTGTGTCTCTGGACGAAACCATGTTTTAGTATGCACTTGCTGATGCAAGGCCTTTGAAGCATCAAAAGGATTAAACTCCATTTTTCCCTGCTCTTCCAAGTCTTGGAAAATACTTTTCAGATTCCTTCGATAACTATTGATTGAGACATTGCCCAAGTTTCTTTTGTCTTTTAGAAACGCCAAAAACTTCGTACCGGAAAGCAAATTTATTTTACCATCAGTCTCTGTCCTAAACCATTCAGTGAAAACCTTAAACTTAGAAGTGTAAGCATATCGTGTCTTCGGCTTTTTACCTTGAATTCTCACTTGCACAATATCTGCCAGCTCATCAATCATGACGGCGCTTCGAAGCTTAGCAAGATCTATATCCTCAGCGCAGGAAGCAATAAGACGGTCAGCCTCAAGAAGACGGTCAACTATATTGACAATCTTATTCAATTCACCATACTTTTTTAAAGGATTGCCTCCAGAAGGATTTGGGTACTTAACAAACCATTGTTTGCTCATGTCATGATCCAATGGATAGAGGACGGCTAGTTGTTCGTGAACTCTTTTCATTTTACTTGAATTTAAATTATTTTAAAAACAAGACTTGAAGAAAACCGCCTTTTTAGTCTGTAGACCAAACCAATTGGTCTACAGGAATTTTCCGAATCCGCTGAAACCCTTTGTCAGCAAGGGTTTCATTGAAATTGGTGGAGAATAGCGGGTTGTCTATTTGCATTGATATTCAATAAGTTAAGAGCGGTATTCCTGTCTATAGACAATGATGTTTTGTCTACAGACAAGACCTGAAAGTCCGTGTCTGTCTGTATGTTCTCTACAAAAACAGAGGTTTGTGATGAAAAAATAATACTCTTTAACCTGGTTGTTAAAAAGATCCTCCCAGATTGTTTTCTTCTCTCCAAATATCAATAAAAGATGTTTTTAGTTAGCTTATGTTGTTGTTTTACAACAATATTCGCGCTGTCTCAGCTTAATTGAATGACGAAGTTATAACGAAAGTTCGACACTTTCTATTAAAATTTAAAATATTTAACTTAAAACTATGGTAACAAAAGAACGCTTACTCTATATTACCCAAAACTTAGTCTTTGGAGATAAAAAAGAAGTATCAAGAAGAACAAGCATCAGATACGAAATAGTCGATAACGTATTAAGGGGAAGAAGCTACAGTACCAATGGTGCTAAAATTTTAACAACTGCTGAAGAAATAATTAAACCAAGACTAGGAGAGAGGCCGTGATTTATCAAGCTCTTTTGAATAAATAGTTTTGACAGTAATGTCATTTGTTTGAAGCCACCTATTTCAATAGGTAGCTAACATTTAAATCAATTGTAATGACGCATGTTATTTCACTCGATAATTGGAACGGTAAGTTGATGATGCATTGTTTTCCAATAATAAGACCTTCAAGTGATAACTTGATTATCAGCAGCCAGATAAAATTCAATATTAAAGCCACTGCATCAAGTGTCCAACGCAGCTTGTTACTAGGGTCAATTATTTAAACCAGTTTTTAACTTGAATTTGATTTGATACCTTATGATGCATTTCTTGTTTTTTATAGCTAATTGTGCGATGCAGTAGTTTAGTAATAATCACTATACCGATAATTGAGTTTACATCTACAAGGCCTTCAAAAAATGCCACAAATTGTGGCATCATTAATAATAGTATGTTAGATAAGTTTTTTAATAGTGCCTCAACTTACCTCACAAATAAAAACGATAGCATTCCCATAAATAACTTAATCCATAACTTTATCCCCTAAATTACAATATGAGCAATTACAAATTACCTTTATTGCCGCCTACCGAAGAGATTGAAACCAAAGCGGTTTTAAAAAAATTGGTAATAGCTCATAAAGCATTGGCAGAACTAAATGGGGTTTCCGAAACAATGCCCAATGAATTTATTATCCTCCATACACTTTCCTTGCAAGAGGCAAAAGATAATTCTGCAATAGAAAATATCATTACCACCCACGATGAATTTTACAGCAGCGACAACATTGCCTAGCAGTTTGCTAGTGCAGCAGCTAAAGAAGTGTACAATTATACTAAAGCATTAAAAGATGGTTTCACAGTTGTAAAACAAAAAGGCTTACTTACTTGCAACCAAATTATAGACATTTAATCAACGCTCGAAGAAAACAATGCAGGCTTTAGGAAATTGCCCGGCACAGCATTAAAGAACGAACAGGCAGGCGAATCGGTGTATTCACCTCCTCAAAACCACGAAGAGATTGTAGCGTTGATGGCTAATCTCGAAAAGTTCATAAATGACAATTCCCTTTCGGATGCAGATTCTTTAATAAAGATGGCCATCATTCACCACCAGTTCGAAAGCATCCACCCTTTCTATGATGGCAATGGGCGTACAGGTCGTATTATCAATATTTTATACTTGGTAAAAGGAGATTTGCTAAAGCTACCAATTCTGTATCTGAGTCGCTATATCAATCAAAACAAAGCAGACTATTACAGGCTTCTACAGCAGACTAGAATCACCAATCAATGGGAACCATGGATTTTGTATATACTCGAAGCTATAGAACAAACTGCGAGGCAAACATCTTTAATGGTCAGAGGCATTAAAAGCCTGATGATGGATTACAAACAAAAAATCCGTACAGAGTTACCTAAAATCTACTCACAAGATTTAATCAATAATCTATTCAAGCACCCATACACTAAGATTGATTTCTTGGTAACCGATTTACAAGTTTCGCGTCAAACTGCCTCCAAATACCTAGAGCAGTTGATAGAACACAAATTAGTAACCATCCATAAAGTAGGCAAGGAGAATTACTATGTAAATGATGCCTTATTTGAATTCTTGTATAATGCCCCTGAACTTTTGAAGTTTAAGTAAAAAATTGAACACGTTCCTTTTCTCGTGTTAAGGTAACGGCAAAATCTTAACACGTTCCTTTTCTCATGTTAAGAAAACAGCAAAAACTTAACACGTTTTTCCGCTCATAGGTAAAAAACTGCAATATTTACCCACGTTAAAATAATCATGGGTAAATAATTTAAAAATATACCCGCGTACTAGCCGCTACAATCTTACTCTTTTGAAAAGATTGTATTCCTCCCCCCCCAAAAAAAAATATTTCTTACTCCCAATCCTCATTATCTCTTTTTTAGTTAAATAAATAAGTTTGATATGCTAAAAGATATTACGACACCTTTAACCTTCTGCCGCATTACCAACACAGACGCCTCCACTATTGCAAGCTACTTGCAAGAAATCCCCGCTGGCTTCCCTTCCCCCGCTGCAGATTATATACAAAAAGAAATAGACTTCAATGCCTTACTGATGCCCTATCCCTCTTCTACTTATGTTGTCCGGGTGCAAGGCGATTCTATGATATAGGCATTCATTCCCAACTACGCTTTGCTTGTGGTCTACAGGTAAATAAAACCAATCAATAACCTCATAGAAGTAGCAATAGTAAATGGAGATTTGGTAAGCTATATGGAGATAAAGGATACATCGTTAAGCAATCTGTATTTGAAAGGCTGTTCCATGTCGGCGAGCATCTGGTAGCCAAAATCAAACGAAATTTGAAAAACAAGCTCATGAGTATATATGATAAGAAAGAGAAGTGTTATTGAATGTGTCATAGACAGCTTTCATTGTACCTTTTAAATCTTGATTATTAATAAAACGCTGGAATTAATATCTAAGTCTTACTTTTTATTTAATAATAATGTAATTTTAAATCGGAATCTACATATCTTTCTACATTATCTTCTAATTGACAGAAGCTTTTTTATACTTGAATTCTAAGATTCAACTCCTGATTTACACAATTTATAGTTTAAGAACTTTCGTTATTGTCTTTTTACCAGATTTTAATTCTGTAACTCTTACAATGTATAACCCAACCTCAGCATCATAGGTAGGAATGATGGTAACAGTTTGGTTGGATAGCAATTTCTTTATCACCTTTCCATTAGCATTAATTATTTCAATGGTTGCCTCATTTGCAAAATTCTTTTGCACGGATATGAAACTTGAAAATGGATTAGGACTTATGGTTAAGTTACTTTCAATCTTTGCATTATTAATTACTATTGTGTTACTACACAAATAGCTGCCATCTTTATTTTCAATCTTTAATCTGTAATAAGCCGGAAATGATTCACAAGGAAGGATGTTAGTAAATGCGTAATCGTTATATGCTTGATCTTTTGATGAAACCTTTCCAATTGGTTTAAAGTTATCAGCATTATGCTCACTACGTTCAATTTTAAAACCTATTAAATCTTTTTCATTTTGAGTTTTCCAGTTCAATTCGATAGAATTATCTATTGCAGTTCCTGAAAAATTGATTAAAGTAACTGCAAGAGTTCCCTCTGTTGTAAATGACCAAACATCACCTGTTGCAATGGAGCTATCTGCCATTACTGCATCAACTCGCCAATAATAGGTTGTACCAGCAGCTAGAGAGGGCAGCATAAAAACATTTTGTTCTTCAATGGTATTATTTTGAAGGGTTAATCCTACTAAAGAAGCTCCAAAATATATTCTGTTAGAAACAGCGTTATAAGCTGGTTTCCACATCAATTGGTCTTTAGTAACAGGAATATTTATTGCGCCATTGGGTACAATAGGAAAACTAGTTTTATTACTTCTAAACCCAGGAATCCAATAAGTGGAAGCACCTCTTTCGTAAGCACCTATATCTGGCTTTCCATCAGTAACATCATCAGTTATTCCAATAATACTTATACCCTTATTTACCAATGCTGAACCAGGAGTTGGTCTAAAATCATAATTAGCTGTATCAACTAATGGCAGCGCAGTCGTTTTGTCGTAATTATTGCCAATTCTAGTAAGGAATTTTAAACCAACCCCGTTCCAGCCTCCATAAGTACCTTTGCCGACATTATTATAAATGGAACTGAACTGATTGGAACTATCTAGCTGAGATTCAAGAATTATAGAACTCAATACCGGCGGACTAATTAACTTTGAATTATTGAAAGACGTATTATTCAATGCCCTATTTGCCTGTAAAGTTGTTGGGAAACTAGGTGATTTAATTTCTACACCAACACCCCCCAAATTCCATGTTACATTGTGGTCAACTGTAAGGCCTGCTGTATTGTCATCGCCTCTAATACCTATTCCACAAGACCAAAAATTTGGAACTGTCCCTGCATATCCATTGTGCAACCAATTTTTATAAAATCGAGTACCCAAGGAAGAAGATGATGAATTTGATTGGCAATTGGTATAGAGCATTGAGTGATCTTTATTACCCCCGAAACAACTCATAAAGGCATTATACAAATGATCGTAATAAACATTGTTATACGATTGCCCAATAGACATCAAAACACCCCCACTATTATACATATCATTAAATCTAACTGTTGCTCTACCAGCCTTGCCGATGTAAGAATCCCATGTTCTAGAAACCTGTAATAGAGGAGTGGCTAATGAAGTGTTATAATCGAAATCATGGAAAATATTATTTTCAATTAGATCATCAAACCCACTTATCAATAATGAACTTAAAGCACCATAAGCAAAAGTGTTTCCTACAATCTGACAATTATTCCCATAAATGGTAGGGAAATTATCTTCAGCGTTATAACCTGGCTGCCCAGATAAGGTCTTATAATATTCTGTGTAAGAAGAATGTAGAACAGTGTTATTTTTAAAAACTAAATTGTTGCAGCCCTTGATTAATGAGTTGAACTGAAATGCAGTTCCCCAAAAAGTTATATTCTGTATAACTAAATAATTCTTTGAAGTTGCTTGTAAACTAAAATTTCTAGTCTTAATTTCTACTCCACCAGAAACAATTGGATTTTGTCCATCTGTAGGGTAAAAATATATAATTTGGTTTAGCGTATCATTAAACCATTCGCCAGGGGCATCTAAAAAATCTAACTTTCCAATTAAATAATAGCGGTCGTCATTAAATGGTTGATTCGTACTTAATCCCAAATCCTGAGAATAGGTAAATGTAGAGGTTCCGGGAAAATGATTAAGTACTTTGCGAGTATAAGTATAAAATTGATGTCCCACATTTAAAACCGCTAGTGCATCTTGTGCATATAACCCCGAACTAGCTAAACTGTTTGGGCTAGCATCTACAATGGTACCATAAGCAGAACCATTGCCAGCATCAGCCCATCTTGTGGAATCCCAAAAATTCCAATTACCTGAAGAATCTGTTTTCAAATTAGGCCAGCGAGCCTGTACCATTGGCTTGCCCTTATAAAGCAGTTGTTCAAACACATTTCCAGAATATGAAGCTTGATAAATGGATGAATTCCGAGCAGTTGGGGTCCATTTAAGAGTATCATAAACATCTGTTCCAGAAATAATGGTATGCTCGTTATTATACGCAGTCAATACAATTGGGGCAATGGCTGTTCCAGAATAAGGGAAAGTGGCAACCTCACGGTAGGTTCCTGCACGCAGATAAACAGTATCGCCAGGGTTCTTAGCTTTGGAAAGGGCGTAGTTTATTGTTTTGAAAGGCAAAAGGATTGTACCCGGATTGCTATTGCTACCTGATGGTGAAACATAATACCCTGTAGAATTTGCTTTTTTTAATCCAAACAAAAACAGAGTAAGTAATATTAAAAACATCTTGTGCATATACGTTTGTTAGACCGTTTTTATGTATTAAAGATAAAGACTACATTTATGGTGCTTGAATTACTTAAACCGACTTTGGGTAGCAAATTAACAGATCTATTTATTCACTGACAATGCTTTTATCAATTTTCATATTACAAGAACTTTATCTCACAATGTAGCTTTATAAATAAATTCTATTATTACAGTTCCTAACTTATTTAGTAAGAAATTACAACAAAATTACAAATCATTGTAGCACAATTTTATTTCTATAGATCTTGCCATTTAACTCTACTTCCATGATATAAACATCCTTAGCAAAACCAGACAAATCTATATCTACTTTGGAATCAGTGGTGGATTTACTCAACAATTGACTACCAGCAGGAGAAAACAACCTGATAAATGATATTTGTAATGAGCTCATATTATTAGTTGGTAACACCAAATGTACCCAATCAGAAGTTGGATTAGGCCAAACTTTTAAGGTATAAGGTGCATTACGTTGAATACTTACTACTTTAGAAAAGCTACTTCCGCCATTTAAGTCGGTTTCTATCAATCTATAATAACTAAAAGTTGCTGGAGTAGAGTCTTCGAAACTATAAATTGAAGCAGCATTTTTTGAAGTTACAAATCCTAATGTCTTCCAATCTCCTGTTTCTGTTTTACGCTGTATTTTAAATCCCTTGCTATTGTTTTCTAAGCCAGTTTGCCAACATAATTTATTTACAGCAGAAAGTGCAACTGCATTGAAATTTACAATTTTAACAGGAAGTTTTGCAGAATTTGTAATAATAATAATGAAACGATTTACTCCTATACTTGCAGTATCACTTGTAACATTAAAATCATAAATAGCGTTTGAGCGAATATTTTGAGATATGCCAAAGAATTTATCAATCAACTTAATATCACTAAAACTATCTAGTTCATTAAAATCACTGAATGACAACCTGAAGGTTCCTGTAGAATTACTTTTTAACCCTATATGAATAGTATCAGAAGATGCAATATCTGAGAATGTAGCAATTGCAAAATTCTCATTTTCCTTGACAACCGAAATCACTTGATTTGAGTTGCTAAAAGAAGCTGCATCCCACGTAGCATTGTATTTTTGGCTACCATTACTATTCAAGCGGACAACAACTTCATCTAACAACTCGTTTGATGTTGTTTTTAACCCTACTCTGATAAGTTTTTTTGAATGCGTTGTTCCAAAATATTCCGTGTTTGGGATAATGCCACTTGTTTTATAACTTTCCTGGAAAGTTACAGTTCGGATTGAGTCACCCGATACAGATGGATTTGCTTGCACAAAGAATGCCTGTCCACTAGATATATTATCTCCAAATGAATTATCGTACCCTGTTGCTCCATTCGCAATCACCCCATTGGAAAATGTAGTATAATTTCCATTTCCGAAGGGGCTAAATGTCCACATCTTATTGTAAATATTGTTACTATTTCCAGCTTGGAATGCTGTATAACTAATCTGGCAAGGATAAGGGTTTGCAATTAGCGAGTATTTACTTAAAACAGTATCATATAACGTAACTGATTTAGCCCCTGTTGTAATGGTTCCGGTGGCACTTAACGTAACTGCTTCTGGCGCAGAGGGCGATGCAGTTTCTAACTGATTTGAACAGTCAACACCAGGAGTAGTACTATTCCGGTAGCCACGTATGTTAATGCAATACCCAATACCTGGTGTTACGCTTGTTGATGTAGTGTTGGGTATACTTATAAATCTGCTTCCATTTACCTTAGTGGCACTATAGTAAAACATACTTGGCTTATTGGATTGAGTAACATCAAATCCATTACTATTATATTTGTCAGTGCTTCCCCCATAGCCTGTTGTATTTCCACAAGGTGTGCCACCTGTCCCAGCACCAGTAATATAAATCTGTTTCTGCCATCCAGTACTTATTATTTCCGAAACCGGACTACCAATGTAACTAAATTTACGCGCCGTTTTTGCTGGTATGTATCGCCATACTGAAACAGTACCTGTAATTGCACCAGTAACTTTATCAATTCTAGCGCTACCTGACGAATTAGAAATTAATTGTAGGTTAGCTGATCCTGTATTCAAGACCCCAGTATTTGGCAATAGTGTACCTGCTAATCTTATTGAGTTCCCTAGGTAAATAGTATCTAAATTGCCAGTGGCAATTGTTAAGCTATCTAATGCATTTGTTGTATTGGGTGTAGTCTGATTAAGGTATATAGTTCCTTTTGCAGAACTAGCAAATGTTAGGTTGGAAGAAGTAGAGCCAGTAATAACTCCATTACCAGTAATAGCGCCATTAATCGTTAACCCAAATCCATTCAAAGTAATACCAGAATTTAAGGTCATACCACCTACAGATAAGTTAGAAGTTAGTACGGGTGTATTATTACTGATTATTACATTTATATAAGAAGTAGGCAAAACACCACCACACCAATTGGATGCAACATTAGCACTTCCCCCGTTTACCCCAACATAGCTATTTGCGGTGCAAGAGCTTGTAGTTGTAAATGACCACACTGGACCAGTAACGACAGAGCCATCACTCATCACAGCATCTACTCTCCAATAATAGGTGGTTCCGCCACTTAAGGTTGGTAAGGCAAAAACATTGTGCTCTTCGGCAGTAGTCGCTTGAAGCGTTAAATTAGAGGATATTGTCCCTAGGTATATTTTATTAAACACTGCATTATATGCTGGTCGCCACATTAATTGATCTCTCGTAACAGACACACCAGATGTTCCATTTGGCAGGATGGGGAAACTCGTAGTGTTGCTTCTACACCCTGGAATAAAGTAGGTGGTATCTCCCAGTTCATACGCACCTTCGTCGGGTGCGGCACCACTTGAATAGCCTGTTATGCCAGATATTACAGTTCCTGCATCAACTAAAGCCGAACCAGTTGATGGTCTGAAATCATAATTAGTAGTATCCATCAATGGCAGTAGTGCATTGGCAGTATAGTTATTTGTAACATTGCTTGAATAGGGATAGGTAATACCTGACCATGCACCATATATACCTTTACCCGCATTGTTTTTAATTAAACTATATTGGTTTTCATTGGCTAAAGAAGTAGCATCCAAAATGATGGAATTAACAGTATGAGGATTCAAATTATACCAAGAGTTACTATACGAGGTATTGTTGTATGCAAAATTTGCCTGACTAGTAGTAGGGTTGGCAGGATTCTTTATTTCTATTCCTGTACCGCCAATATTCCAGGTAAGGTTATGATCAACTGTTAATCCAGAAGTTGAATCATCTCCTCTTATACCTATCCCACCACCCCAATAAATATGAGCAGTACCTGCATAACCATTGTGTATCCAGTTTTTATAAATGCGAGTTCCTTCAGTAGAGGTACTGTTACCTGAAGCCGGTGATGTGTAAACCATTGCCACGTCTATATTACCACCATAGCAGGATAAAAACCCATTATAAATGTGGTTGTAATAGATACTATTAGAATCCTGCCCTATTTGCAATAAAACACCCCCGCTACTGAACATATCATTATACCTCACGGTTGCGTTTCCTGCATACCCAACATAAGGATTCCAGTTTCTTGAAATTTGTAACAACGGTGTAACCAATGAAGAATTAAAATCGAAGTCGTGGAAGCTATTGTTTTCTATTAACGTGTTAAATCCACTAACCATCAATGAGCTCAATGCACCATAAGCAAAAGTGTTACCCGATACCGTAGCTTTATTACCATTTATAGTTGGATAATTACTTTCATTACCATAACCAAAAGCTCCTGAGTTTACGTTATAAAACTCTGTCCAAGAAGAATACAAAACGGTGTTATTTTTAAATGTCATCGTGTCACAACCTGCGGTATATGAATTGAATTTAAAGGCTGTACCAAAGATGGTTATATTTTGAATGTTCAGCTTATCCTGATTAGTAGCAGTTATTCCAAAATTTCTATTCTTTATCTCAACAGCTGTCGAAGAAAAGCTCGGGAAACCCGCACCTGTTGGTGGATAGAAATAGAGGTTGTTCGTTGTGGTATCATAAAACCATTCACCAGGAGCATCCAAGAAGTCAATTTTTCCTACCAAATAATAACGATTGTCAGTATAGGGTCTGCTTGAATTAACAGAACCACCAAAATCGTAGATACCTGTTGTTGGATAGGTAATTGTATTTCCAGACTGTGTCAATACAGGACGGGTCCAAGTGTAATATTGGTGACTTACATTTAAAACAGCCCAAGCACCAACAGCATTTAATCCTGAACTAGCCAAACTATTGGAACTGGCATCTACTACTGTACCCAAGGCAGATCCATTGCCTGTACTAGCCCATCTGTTAGCATCCCAGAAATTCCAGTTGGTTCCAGTAGAATCTAATGACAGGTTTGGCCACCTAGCTTGCACCATTGGCTTTCCATTAAAAAATAATTGCTCAAAATAGCTACCATTATATGGAGCAACATAAACACTTTTACCATTTACAGTTGTGCTAGTCCAAGAAAGGTTAGTAGCATCAGTACCTGATATAATGGCTTGTTCAGTCTGATACCCACTAATGGTAATGCTAGGTGTAGTAATATTAACAGTTTCCCTGTAAGTACCTGCCCTTAAGTAAACAGTATCACCAGTTGTAACGGTTGTCATTGCCTGAGCAATTGTTAAAAATGGAGAAGTGATTGTACCGTTATTAAGGTCGTTACCAGAGGTAGCAGATACATAAAACAAAGTAGGGTTAGTAGTAGTAACACTTGCAGTAGATGCACTTGCGGGCCCAGCACCACTACTGTTAGTGGCAGTAACCGTAAATGTGTAGGCAGTAAAACCAGCTAATGTGGAAATGGTAATAGGGCTAGCAGAACCTGTTGCCGTAAATCCACCTGGGCTAGAGGTAACTGTATAGCTTGTGATAGCACTACCCCCTAAATTAGAAGGTGCTGTAAAAGAAATTGTAGTAGACCGATCGCCAGCAACGGCTGTAACACCAGTTGGTGCTCCTGCCGCACCTGTAAAAGAGAATTTATTACCAATGCCATAGTAGCTTGCCGTTGTTGTAGGTAAGTTAGTAGTAAACGCCATAGAAGCAGTAAAGGGGTTGCTACCGCTAACAGCACTTAATGTTGTAGACTCTGAATAAGACCCACTTGCATAAGTACCCAATATAGCATTAGTAGAAGAATAGCTACTACCCTGATTGCCCGAATTATATTGGAAAGTAACGGTAGGTTGCGTGAACCCACTTGACAATATAGACCATTGCAGGTTTACTACATTAGATGGCACTTCTGCTGCAAGAACAAAGGGTGTACCAGTTACGCCCACTGTAATATTTCTTCCGGCAGTACCACCAGTAAAGGTTAATGGAGCATAACTGGTAGTTGTACCAATTGGGAAAACAGTATTGCCTGTTGAAGGAACACTATTCCAAACCAATTTGCCTGTACCATTTGTAACTAGATAACTAATAGTAGAGTTAGTAATTGTTCCGCCATTTATAGTTAAGTTATAAGAACCCAAAGCCAACAAACCACTAGTTAGTTTAAGAGTCGTGTTAGTTGGAATAGTAAAGGCACTATTTAGTGTCACCGTATTATTTGGAGATGAAGAAGTATTCTTAATTTCTAATGTCTGAGGAATACTTGCACCAAAAGAGGTGCTACTAAAGGTTTGGGCAGCACTACCATTCATAATAATTATACCAGTAGACCCTGTAGTTTGAGAGAAGGTTCCTGCAGTTCTTAAAAAATTTCCAGTAACTGTCAAAGTATCAATACAACTACCACCTGCTTGTTGTGCATTCAGATAGAATTGCGAAGATGAGCCACTTTGATTGTAGTTTGCAACTGTTAAGTTCGCTTTATAAGTTGTACCATTTGGTGTAAAATTAGTTAGCGTAACATAACCAGTTCCAGAAAGGTTAAAGTCGCCAGTACTTGTAATGGTTTGGCTACCTGAATTCGCAAAATTAATTCTACCACCAGATACATTAATACCTCCTGAACCTACAGAAATTGAAGTAATACCTGAAGCAAAATTCAATATTCCGCTTTGTACATTCATATTTGTAAATGAAATAGAGGAGCCTCCATTTGCCAAAGAATTAATACTTAAATTACCACTACCCGTCAATCCAGTTTCGTTCATTGTAATTGTACCGATTGAAGCAGGAAAGTTTGTTACTGCAACAGTAGAAGTGGCTGTATTATTACTCATCCCCACATTTACACTTGTATAGCTTGCGGTAGGGAATGTTCCATTGTCAGAACGGGTATGATTGTAAGTAGAACCGCTGCTAAATATAAGAGTTGAAGTAGTAGCGTTGTTAAAAGTACCCGCATTATTAACGGTACCTGTTACAGTTGTTACACCATATTGTGCATTATAAACATTTGAAAAAGTAGTGCCTGTATTGGCAGCAATGGTTAAAGTACCTGCAATATTTGAAGTTACCCCAGTAATATTTCCCAAGCTAATAGTAAGTTTTTCGCTAGTAGTACCGGAGGCATTTTGTGCCAGGGTTAAGGTGCAACCACTAGGAACACTAATTTCATCTCCTATATTATTTACCGTTCCTACAGTTAAAATTGCGCTTGTGCCTGTTGTTTGCTGTAGGCTTACAGAAGCATTACCTGACAATACCAAACTATTGATAGATTGTGTAGGTAAATTGGTAACTGTAGCATTTGAATTAAAATAGATAAAGTCATAAGTAGAAATACAATTTGTGTATCTAGTAGGCAACCAATTGGTAGCCACCTGATAATCATTAGAAGTGGTACCCGTCCATGTGTATGTAACACCAATATTTATGGCATTACCAGTTGTTGCCGCAAATCCAGCTATTGGATAATTGACTGTAAAATTACCACCTGTATTATTAATGGAAGTTGAAGTAAAATTCCCATTTGCCGTAATGG
The DNA here is from genome assembly GCA_903883945.1 of uncultured Chitinophagaceae bacterium. Taxonomy (GTDB): domain Bacteria; phylum Bacteroidota; class Bacteroidia; order Chitinophagales; family Chitinophagaceae; genus Parasediminibacterium. The sequence goes on from CAISCV010000079.1 coordinate 14,954, forward strand.
CAGCACCACCTACAGCAGTTATAGTACCACTATTCGTAAAGGTTAAGGCTTGAGCCTGCGTGGAACTAAATGTAATTGGTGCTGTAGTAGTTTGATTTGTAAGATTCATAATCCCCCCACTTTCATTGACAATTGCATAATTACTCGTAGCTGCATTAATAGTTATTGGAGCTCCTCCACTTCCTACATCAGTAAGATTATCATTTACATTGCCATAATTATCAAGCTTGGTTACACCTGTACCTGAAACAGTAGAAGATACCATTCTGATACCAATGGTATAGCTACCAAAAATATTGATAGTCCCATAATTAGTAAGAATAGCATTGGCAGAAGTGTTACCCCCAGAGCCATAATTATTATTGATGTTGATTGCATAAGATGTAGTGGTTGTATTTCCTGTACAAGATAAGGCACAACCCGCATTTATAGTTAGGTTAGAGCCAAGCCCGGTAGCAGATGCACTCCCAGCCCCTAATTGATTAATCAATCTATAATCACCCGGTGTAGGAGACCCTAAAGTAAATCCTGTTCCTGCGATAATACCATTTGTCGTTCCAGTTCCACTACAGGCTGCAACATTTATTGCATATCCGCCTGTTTGTAAGGTCAAAGTGGGATTATTAAAGGTCATAGTAGGTACCACAGTTGGGCTTGCCCATGTTGTATTACTAAAATTAACTGCAGATCCAGAGGAAGAAGCAACTGTAATGGATAAGTTCCCAGCCCCAAAATATCCTGTTCCTAAAGTATTAGTTGCAGAGGTACCTGATGGATTATTAAATGTAATCCCGTTTGTAGTTCCTGTAGTTGTGACATTTAATGTTCCAGCATTATTAATAATGCCACCATTTATTGAAACAGGAGATGCACCATTAACATTTAGCGTAACACCAGAATTAATAGTCAAATTACCTTGAGAACTAATGGTATTACCTACTTGCAATTGGGCAAGTGTATAAGTACCACTACCTATTGATGGTGTACCTGTATTTATAACAGCAATATCAGTTGAGGATGTACCTGGATAACCTGCTCCACCACCAGACACCATCCAGTTAGATGCACTTGCCCAGTTGTTGTCACTAGCCCCAGTCCAAGTGTATGTAAATGGCCCCACAGCAATTACGGTTATACTTCCAGCATTGTACGTTAGGGTGTAATTTGTAACAGACAAACCAGAACTGATAGTAATGGTTGGAAATCCGCTTGCAGGCGTAGTGGTTGTATATGTTGTTGAATAAGTTGGAGTCCCTGTTACTACACCAGCGTTGTCACTTCCTTGTAACCCACTGGTAATTGTATAAAAACCTCCACCAGTAACAGTAGCAACAGCAGTACCATAATTTACAGTAGCTTGAGTTGTACCTACTGTCAGGTTCAAAACTGCTTTTGCTATAGTAAATGCAGTAGCAATAGTACTAGCCGCAGCATAGTTAGCAGTGGCTGCTACAGAGGCAGTAGCAGTATAGCTACCCGCATTGGTTGGTAAAGTAGTACTTGGCCCATAGCTAGTTCCAGATGTACCCACATAACTCCACGTTAATGTTCCATTGCCAACAGTTCCAGTTACTGCTGTCGGTCCTTGCCCACTCCCATTATAAGTATAAGAACCTGTTGTTACCGAAAATGAGGGGGTCCCACCAGAAAATGAATTTGCATTACCTATGCCATACAAATTAGCAGAGGAAGTGGCTAAAGCAATGGCAGTAGTTGTAGTCACAGTAAATGGACCAGCCCCACTTACAGCACCCAAAGCTGTTTCAGTGTATGGATTGGTAGAATAAGTACCCAACACAGGGCTGCTACCTGTATAGCCAGAACCCAATATATTGCTAGTAGTACCATTGTATTGGAAAGTAATGGTACTATTACTTGCACCACTTGATAAAATAGACCATTGAGCTGTAACAACATTGTTGGCAACCAATGGTGCATTCGAAAAAGCAGTACCACAACCAACTGAAACAGTAGCGCTATTGTTGGTAGTACCAGTTAGTACCAAGGGGAAATAATATGGTGTTCCTGAATAGGTTGCACCTAACGGAAAAGTGGTTGCTCCAGCAGGTACTGCACTTAACCTAAATAGGCCAGTACCACTTGCATCAATATAACTCGAAGCCCCCCCTCCTGTTACAGTTGCACTTCCTGAAGTTGAAGCCCCCACAACTACACTCGTTACAGCAGTAGCAGATAAGTTATAGGTGTTTAAAACCAGAACACCATTAGTTAGCTGTAAAGTACAAGTCGTCGGAATGGTTATGGCACTACCCAAAGTAACGGTGTTGTTAGGAGCTGTATTCGTATTGTTAATTTGAATATTGATATTAGAAAATGTTCCCGTACCTCCTGTAGTAAATGTTTGAGCTGAAGTACTACCATACATAACCAGATTTGCTATATTATTTGCATTATTCGATGCCTGAGTAATGATGCCAGCAGTAAATGAAAAACTTCCGGAGACATTTAATATCCCAGTACTTGCTGAGCTCGACCCTTGAGTGTTTATATTCAGAGTTCCGCCAGTTTGAGAATAACTTTTTGCAGTAACTGTTGCACTTTGTGCAGTATTGCCAAAATTGAAGAAATTAAAAGTACCACTACTAATATTAATGGCGCCATTAACTGTTACAGAAGAACTTGCACTGATAGCTTGCCCGTATGCAATCGCTAAAGTCCCTCCAGATTCATTAATTCCTCCAGTTCCAATAGTAAGTGTAGAAATATTGTTGGTACTAGTAGTAATGTTTCTACCAAATGCAACGTTTCCTGCTTGCATGGTCAGATTATTAATGGTAGCTGTTTGTGTGGTGCTGTTTGTATAAGAACTTGATGGTTGAAAAACAGACATAATAAGCAAAGTGCCTCCAGTAATACTACCATCATTAATCGTCAAAGTACCCACCGAATTAGGAAGATAGTTAATGATATAAGCCCCACCTGAACTAACATAGTTATTAATTTGAACGTTTACGCTATTGTAGGTAAGGTTTGAACCATTAGAAGGAAAATTTTGAAGGGTGTTAAAAAGGAATATTGTAGAGGCATTTGTAAATGACAAGGTACCAGTGCTGCTAAGATTAGTCAACGTGCCACCATAGTTTAGGGTGCCACTAATTGTTGTTGTACCGTATTGAGCACTATAAGCATTAGAAGATGAAATGGCGTAATTGGTACTATTCCCTCCAAAATTGGTCAAAGTGCCTACATAAGTAAAAGTGGCACCAGAAGCTACAGAAGTATTATAATTTCCTGTAATTTGGCTAGTTCCACCACTACCAGTTGTTGTTACTTGATACAAATAATTATTGCTCGTTACATAAGCATTTAAAGTACTGTAGGTAGTTCCACTAGTCCACGCAGTTGCACTGATAGCAGCAGCAGTAGTTGTTGCATTGGGCATCAACGTAAGTGTTCCTGCAATACTAGAAGTTACGCCAGTAACATTCGCTAACCCTAAACTCAGGTTGGTTGTTGTTAGTCCATCGCTATTAGTCGCAAGTGTCAAAGTACAACCAGTTGGAACACTGATCTCATCAACGCCGCTTGCATGCTGATAACCCACAAGCAAAGAGACTGCAGTACCCGTTTTGGGCTGCATACTTACAGAAGCATTATTCGATAAAACCAACCTGCCAATTGTTTGTGAAGGCACATTAGTAATGGTACCAGAAGGACTGCTTGTAAATTGTAGTATATCGCTTGCAGCAATAGCATTGGTATATCTATTTGGATTCCAGTTCGTAGATATTTGATAATCAGATGAAGTTGTGCCAGTCCAGGTATAGGCAATCCCTGTTATGATTGCATTGCCCGTGGTAGCAGCAAAACCAGAAATAGGGTAATTGACAGAAAAAGTACCACCAGTATTATTAATTGAAGTCGAAGCAAAAGTTCCATTTGCAGTAATAGAAGCACCGCCAATAGCGGTTATGGTTCCATTATTTGTAAAGGTTAAGGTCTGTGCCTGTGTAGCCCCAAATGTAATCGGACCTGCAGCTGCTTGATTTGTCAAATTCATTATGCCCCCGGTTTCGTTAACAATCGCATAATTACTCGTAGCCGCATTGATAGTTATCGGAGCACCTCCACCACCTACAGAAGTAAGATTATCATTTAAAGTTCCAAAATTATCAAACTTAGTAACTCCTGTTCCTGATCCTGTGGCTGATATCATTCTAATACCCATAGAATAACTACCAGATATATTGATAGTCCCATTATTTGTAAGGGTCGCATTTGCAGCAGTATTTCCCCCACTTCCATAGTTGTTATTTAAGTTAACAGCATAGGTCGAAGAAGTTGTATTGCCTGTACAAGATAGTGTACATCCTGTGCTGATGGTTAAATTAGTGCCTAACCCAGTACTAGAAGCAGAGCCTGCACCCAATTGATTGATTAACCCAAAAGCACCTGTTGATAGCGTAAACCCAGAACCAGCAATAATGCCACTTGTTGTTCCTGATGCAGAACATGCACCCACATTTACAGCATAACTACCTGATGATAAAGTAATGGTAGGGTTATTAAAAGTCATGGTTGGCACAACCGTAGGACTAGTCCAAGCAGAGTTAGTAAAATTTACTGCATTCCCAGTACCACTTGAGGTATTAATAGACAAAGCACCCACTCCAAAATAACCCGTTCCATTTGTAAGCGCAGCCGTAGTGCCGGTAGGGTTATTAAAAGTTATCCCATTGGTATTACCCGTAGTAGTTACATTTAAGGTTCCTGCATTATTTAAAATCCCCCCGTTTATAGCAACAGGAGAAGCACCAGTAACAGTAAGGCTTGCACCATTACTGATAGTAAGATTTCCCTGATTAGAGGCAGTATTTCTGACTATCAAACTGGCAATAGTATAGCTGCCACTACTGATGGTGGGCGTACCCGATTGAATAATTACTAAATCGGTTGATGCGGTACCAGGATAGCTTGAGCCAGAAGTAGGAGTCCAGTTGCTAGCATTGGTCCAGTTATTATCCACAGGGCTTGTTTTCCAGGTGTAAGTTATTTGCCCATAACCAACAACCCCCATAAACACAAATGCAAATAGCATTACCAATGATTTAACCAAACCAATTGAAAACTTTGTCTGAGTTGATACTTTTTTCATACTATAATTTAATAGGGATATGGGAATAAAAACGGGGCTGTTTTTTTAATGTGTAGGGTAAATAAGGTGTGATTACCGCAAGCAAAGTCCTTTAGCCCATCGGTAAATGGAGGTAAAGAGAATAATTTCAATACTGAAAGCACCAACATAACGTTTATAGATCAATTAAATCAAATGCACAAGCATCCCATACAAACCATGAGATATTTCTATGACGAAAAAGTTGAGAATAACCCCTATTATGATTAAATATTTATTTTATCTGATAAAAAAGTTTATAATCATAGTGTTAATTAAAGAGAGAAGTTACTCAATTTTAATACAAGAAGAAAGAAGGGGGAATGTTATTAAGGTAACCATTATTTAATTCTAAGAAATCAAAAGAGGTACTACATGTGTTATCTGATGCTAACTAATTTATTAAAAGAAGGAATTCCTTGTGTTCTTTGATAGTATGAAAAGATGTGTTAACACCTAAACCAACTTGTAAGGATACCCACATCAATAGGTGCCTGTACCCCGACCAATTTGTGGGTATACCCCACATCAATAGGTGCCTGTACCCCGACCAACTAGTGGGTATACCCCACATCAATTGGTGCCTGTACCCCGACCAATTGGTGGAATATCCCATTTCAGGGGGTGCCTAGCCTATGTTAAATGAAGGTTGTGTATACTAATAAATACTTGAATCAATTACTTCCCCTTCACATTCTCTATCGGCGCCACCAATAACCAAGTTATCAGCTGACTATTCAAATCCTTTTGAATGGCTGCATATTTGGGTTGTCAATCAGATTATATAGTTCCAATGGGTCTTTCTTAAAGTCATAAAACTCGCTCAAATCATCTGTGTTGTAGGTGTATTTCCAATCCCCTTTGCGTATCATTACACTCCATCCCTTAGTGGTATAATTAATAAACCAAAACATACCATCTTTCTTTGCCCGTTCGGCTGCATATAGATTGTAAACAAGTTGAACATTGGTTGAATTATAAACTAAAGACCAGCCATTTGTTAGTCCAGATACACTTGCAAAAGTTCCATTGATGCTCCCACTACCTGCACTAACAATAGTAATTGGATTGTAACTTGTAATGGGGGTTCCAATTGTATAAGTAATATTCAGGTTTAGATTAGAAAGAGAAAATGTACCGTTGGAATTTTTCAGTTGGTCATAATCTGTTCCTGCTGCTGTTATACCATCTACCTGAATCTGAATTGTTACTTTCATTGAAGCAGTACCAGAAGTACTAACGTCTGCAAAACCATAACCCGTACCACAAGGGGCTATAATACTACTTGTACCATAGGTAAAGCCCCCCATTTTATTTAAATAAGATGCACCACTGTTTGTATTAATAGTCCCATTATTGGTCATTGTTACATTTTGAAAATCAAAATTTATATTGAATACCCCACTATTCTTTATCGTAATCACATTTTGGCTTCCCCCATAAAATGATTGGTTTCCAGAATAATTAATAGTCTCCCCAGCTATCGAAACTGAGGGTGTAGTGGTAGTTCCAGTTCAGTTAATGTAGAGAATAGCACCAGGACTTATTGATAGATTACCCTGTGTAAAAGCTGTGTTGCTTATTGTTAACCTGTTTATGGTAAAACTGCCCGAACTGATAGTGACTGTACCTGAAGAAACAACTACTATATCAGTGGATGTCTGTGGGAATGTATTGGAAGTTGTTGTACCTTTTTTTGTCCAGTTAGCAGTATTCCAATTGTTGGTAGTACAATTCCATGAATACGTAGTTTGTGCAAAAATAGATTTAGTAAAAAAGAAACCTAACATAAATAAGAATACATTTAAGCCGCCCCAATTGAAATTGGATTTATAATCTCTGTAAATATTTTTCATTAAAAGGGACATTTCTATTGAATATTAACGGCGATTGAGAAAACAAGGTAAAAAAAGAAATTTATTTATATACCCAATAGGGGCAGTGTTGATTAATTACGTCTTGTTAACTAATATGCGAACTATAAAAAAATTCATGTGTAAATTGGATATAACTACATTTGTCACTAGAATCAATAGGGGGTATAAAGTAGGTACAAGGAAAAATTCTTCGATATAAAAAGTAAGTATATCTCTAAAAATTGAATCTACTATTATTGATGGTTGAAGTAAACGAATTGCTTGCAAGAATTAGTAATAATGATGAGATAGCCTTTATGACTTTTTTCGACTTGTACTATAAAAAAGTATATCTATTCATTTTTAAATTCATCAAAGAAAAGACTGAATCAGAAGACCTCGCGCAAATTGTATTTATAAAGATATGGGAAAAAAGAATTTATCTCCAAGAGGTAAAATCGATCAATGGTTATGTTTTCTCCATTGCACATAGGATTGTAATAGACCATTATAGATTGTCTAAAACAAAAAATAATAATCTAACTTCAAATCTGCCATATGACGAAACTTCAGCAACTACACTTACATCAGAAGACCTTTTGAGAAAACACGAATTTGAGACTATATATAATCATGCCCTTGATTCGTTACCTCCTAAACGAAAAGAAATATTCATTCTTAGCAGGCACGAAGGGCTTACAAATAAACAAATTGCTGATAAGATGTGCATATCTGTAAAAACTGTTGAAAACCAGATGACATCGGCACTTTACTTTCTAAAAGATTGTTTTAAGCAATCGGACTTTTTCCTTTTTATATTTTTTTGTATTTTTTATTCATAGGAATAGGGGTACTCATTTAATTGTACGTCTTTAATTCTAGTAAACGATTTTAACGAATGGATTTTAATTTATTAAATAGATTTCTAAGCAACAAATGTTCTATTTCCGAGAAAGAGGAAGTAGAGAGTTGGCTATTAAATCCAGAGAATGATTCGTTGATAACTGATTGGATGAAACTCATCTGGAATAGTGAACATACTTCAGATGAAAAATACATCTCTTTAGAAACAGATGTAAATAGGATAAGGTCTATCATTCAGGAAAGGATTAGTTTGGATTCACTTAATGAAAATAAAGATGCTAAACAATCTATTGTAATTCCTTTTTACAAAAAAAGAATTTGGGTATATGCAGTTGCAGCTTCTTTATTTATAGCTATCTTATCTAGCGCTTATTTCTTTGTTGTAAACAGAAGCTCTAATACTAATTTGGCTAAATCTGAAAAGAAGGCTTCCCTTAATAAAAATGATGTAGCCCCTCCCAAGAATAACAATGCAGTACTTACCCTCGCTAACGGTCAAAAGATATTGCTTGATACTAGTAACAGTGGAGTGTTGGCAAAAGAGGGTAATGTGAATGTGGTAAAAAATAAAGCTGGAGAAATCATTTATAAAGGTGCTACAAATATTGTATCCTATAACACCCTTACTCTGCCAAAAGGGAGTAGACCCATCCATTTATATTTGGCAGATGGTAGCTTAGTATGGCTAAATGCTACTTCCTCCATTACGTTTCCTACCGCTTTTATAGGATCTGAAAGAAAAGTTTCTATTACTGGAGAAGCTTATTTTGAAGTTGCACATAATGCGGCTATGCCATTTTATGTTACCCACGATGATATGACCGTTAAAGTATTAGGTACTCATTTTAATGTGAATACATACATAGAAGATGGAAATATAAAAGTAACCTTATTGGAAGGTATTGTAAATGTTTCGAAGGGTAAAAACACTGCAAGACTTAAACCCGGAGAACAAGCCAACATTGTAGATGGAAGTATTGGAATAAACAATTCAATTGATATTGAAGAAGTAATGGCTTGGAAGAATGGTCAGTTTTATTTTAACGGAACTGACTTGAAAACAATCATGAACCAGATAGAGAACTATTATGATGTACAAGTAGAGTTTAAAGATGACGTTAACTATGAATTTTATGCAAAAATGGACAGAAACATAAACTTATCAGAGTTTTTACAAAAACTTGAGCTTACGAATTTGGTTCATTTTAAAATTGAAGGAAGTAAAATAACAGTAATGAAATAGTTTGTATGGATTGGTTTTTGGTTAAAACAAAAAAAGACCGCCCTGTGTACGAGACAGAGCGGAAAAATGTTTTTGTTAACCATTAAAAATAGGGTTGGTACTAAATTAAGTAATTAAATAAAACGATTGCAAGATATGCGATACAGATTTGTCATAAACTTTTTTTGCCCAAAAAGTAAAGTTGCTCCATTTTCTATTAGTTCTGGCAGGCTAATTTCTCTTCTATTCTTTGTTTCTATTTTTTCGCTTAACAATAATATCTATGGTCAGAAAGTTACCATGGATGTAAAAAATAAAACTGTTTCACAGGTGTTTAAGGAAATAGAAACCCAGTCGGGGTTTTCATTTATTTATGCTAAAGTACAACTTGAAAAATTAAAACCCATAGATTTCAAGGTCGATAATCTTGAATTAGTAGCTGTTTTGGATGCACTTTTTAAGAATACTTCATTAGGATACACTATTTCTGGAAAAAATATAATTATCAAAGAAAAGACAACTACAAATAACAATTCCGAGCCACCGGGAAAGCCTTTTTTAGTTACAGGGCTAGTTACCGATGAAAAGGGTAAACCACTTGAAGGTGCTTCCGTTCTATTGATAGCTTCAGCAAAAGGAACACAAACAGACAAGGAAGGTCGTTTTACTATATCTGTACCATCAAAGGGGGGGACCCTTTTTTTTTCGTTTGTAGCATTTGAGCAAACTGACATAAAAGTGTCTAAAGCTACTGATTTAACGATAAGGTTAAATCCCAAGTTGGAAGTAAAAGCAGAAGAAGTAATTGTTATCGGTTATGGCACTGTCAAGAAAAGTGATTTGACCGGTAGTGTTTCGAAAATAAAAACGGAGGGTTCAGAAGAAAGACCTGTTTCCTCTGTAGAACAATTAATTCAAGGGCGAGTTTCAGGTGTAGAAGTTCAGTCTGCTAATGGTGGTCCTGGTGCTGGGTTTAGTTTCTTAATAAGGGGAGGTAATTCTACAAGTAATAATCAACCCTTGTATGTCATTGATGGCTATCCTGTAGATGCAGGAAGTGGCAGCCTTACCACTGGGGGTAATGGACAAGCAATAGGAACCCCGCCTGTAAATCCATTAGCTAGTCTTAATCCAAATGAAATAGAGAGTATAGAGATATTGAAGGATGCATCTTCTACTGCCATTTATGGTTCAAGAGGTGCAAATGGAGTAGTTTTAATAACTACCAAGAGAGGTAAGAAAGGAAGGGATATATTGGAAGTGAATTATCGAACAGATGTAAGTAGGTCAATTAAAGAATTGGCTGTTCTCAACTCAAAAGACTTTTTGAATTATGTAGCAGAAGCAGTATCCAATCCAAACAAGCCTGTTGCAAACCCATTAACTGCTCAAGCTATTGCCAAAGATTCTCAGATAACCCACAATTGGCAGGACGAAGTTTTCCGTCAAGGTATTTCGAATGATTTTCAAATTGGGCTATCTGGTGCAGATGATAAAACAAAATATTCACTTATAGGAAACTACACAGATATTGAAGGGATTATTCATAATTCAAGTATGAAGAAGGGGGGTATTCGATTAAATTTGGATAGGGAAGTCTCCAATAAGTTAAAGCTATCAATGAATGTTAATGGAAGTAAATCAACTCAAAAAGGTGGTGTTAATGGAATAGCAACTGGCGAAACTTCAGCAAGTATCATTACATCTGCACTTCTTGCTCCTCCGTTTTTTATTCCGTTTGACTCAACAGGGGCAATCATTCAAAGTGGTGGTACAACTAATCCATTAACTGTCACAGACCTAGTTCAGGATGTATTCTCCAATGCAGTCTTCTTCAGTAATATCAGAGCAACCTATAAGATTGATAATTATTTTAGCGTCAACACAAATGTTGGTGGCAATTATACCCAAACTATACGTCGAACTTTTTATCCAATTGGTACTTATGTTGGCAATCAGGCAAATGGTTATGCTTATCAAAATCAACAAAACCGGTTTAATTATCTAGGTGAATTTACGGTTAATTATAATAGACGTTTTGGGATACATAACATCAATGCTGTTGCAGGAACTACTTATCAACAATGGACTTCTGATGAAAATGCTACTTCTGCACAAGGGTTTCCATCAAATTATGATCTTGGCTTTTATGGATTTCAGCAAGGTCAGATAAGTACAATTCCTATCACTTATCATAGTGAATATCAACTTTCTTCATTTTTGGGCAGGGTAAATTATACCCTAAAGGATAAATACTTTTTTACATTGACTGGAAGGGATGATGGTTCTTCACGATTAGCGTCAGGTCATCAATGGGCTTTTTTTCCATCTGCCGCATTTAAGTGGAGTATGAACAAGGAGTCATTCATTCAAAAAATTAATTGGATAAGTACCTTGAATGTCAGGGCAAGCTATGGACTTTCTGGAAATCAGACAGTTGCTATTGGGCAAACAAGTGCACAAATTATTCCTCAACGTACAGTAATAGGAGGTGCAATTGTGAATGGTCAAGTACTTAATAACATTGCCAATCCATCTTTGGGTTGGGAGAACACTCGTCAATTTAATTTAGGAACAGAGTTCGGAGTACTTAAAGACAAAATTTCACTTGAGGTAAATTTATATAAAAAGAATACAAGTAACCTCCTGATTACTTTACCGATACCTACTACTTCTGGATTTGGGATATTGACAACAAATACAGGGGAAGTTGAAAATAAAGGGCTTGAAATAGAATTGAATGCAAGAATTCTAGAAAAGAAATTTAAATGGAATATCTCAGCAAATATTTCCTTTAACACCAATAAGATGGTAAGTATGGGTACCTTAGGTTCTGATGGAAAAATATTTGGCAGCAACTATTTGGGTTCTGGCAATTTATTAGGACAACCAATCCACGTGACCCAGTTAGGTAATCCTATTGGTTCTTTTTATGGTTACAAGGTTAGAGGTATTTATCAAACCGCAGCAGAAGTTGCCGCAGGTCCCGAGGCAAGTACGGCTCATCCTGGTGATTTAAAATATGTTGATGTAAATGGAGATGGTCAGCTAACTGCAGACGACCGTACCATCATTGGCAACGCTAATCCTAAGTATATCTTTGGAATCAACAATACTTTTGAATACAAGAATTTCAGGCTTTCCATTTCTATACAAGGACATATTGGCAATCAAAAAGCTAATTTGAATCGTTATAGATTGGATGCTATGACTGTGGTGCCTTCTAATCTGACAAATATTTCGCAGGCGTCCTATAATGGTCGTTGGACAGGTCCGGGTACTAGTAATTATTATCCAAGTTCAAGGGCTTATGGTTCTTATTTTAATGGAAGATTTTCCGATTTTTTAATTGAAGATGGTTCTTATATCCGATTAAAAAGTATGGTATTGGATTATAATATTCCATTAGGGAATTTTAAAATGATAAAAAGTGTTAAGGTGTTTATATCTGCGACCAATTTGTTTACCATAACAAAATATACTGGTTATGACCCTGAAGTAAATACAAATTATAATAATCCACTTACCCCCGGTGTAGATAACGGTACTTACCCACAGGTAAGAACATTTTCTGTTGGGGCAAATATGAAATTGTAACTAATTTATAAATGGTGAAACAGTTTTATTCTTCTTTCAAATTAATACAAATGAAAAATAAACATATAAAAATAGTAGTTGTTTCTTTTCTTTTTTTGCTAAATGCCTGTACTAAAATTGACCAACAGATTTATGATGCACAATCTACTGCCGATGTAAAAACACAGTCGGATGTAGAAGTTGCCATTATCGGCGTTTATAGTCAATTTACAGCTTGGAATGGTTTTAAAGCACAATTCCCGTATGTAGTTTGTCCTTATGCAGATGATTTGTCATCAATTCAAGGGGCAAGTAGTAGCATTTGGGGAACAAAAACTACCCTTAATTCTGGAATTGGCGATGTACTAAGTATATGGTCTAGGTATTATAGTGCCATATCAAATGCAAATGCAGTAATTGGTTATGCCAATTCATTAACTAGCTTATCTCTCACCTATCAAGCACAAGCAAGGGCTGAAGGTAAATTCCTCAGAGGACTTAGCTATTTTTATTTGGTTCAATATTTTGGGGGCGTTCCACTTATTACTTCGGTGGTTAATTATCAAACTAACTTTCAAGTTCCACGTAGTTCTGTTGATTCTGTCTATCAGCTTATTTTCTCAGATTTTTCAGAAGGGGTAACAGCTCTTCCTTTAAGAAGTGCCCAGCCTACTTCTCAATATAATCGTGCAACACAAGGGGCTGCACAAGGTTTTTTGGCTAAGGCATATCTTACTTATGCTAACTACCTTGATTTAAACAACCGTTCTTCTGAAGCACAAAAATATTATGACAGTGCCAAGCTTGCTGCTACCGCCGTTATAGGTTCTGGACAATATGTTTTGTTGAGTGACTTCGCTAAACTCTGGGATGTAAACAACAAGACAAATGCATATAACGAAGTGATTTTTGGAATTTCTTATACCCGCGATTATACCAACACCGATGCTACTACCAATGGGAATGGGTTTGCAGTAGCATTCAATCCACAATCGAGGGGCAATATCAGTGGTCGTTTACCTGGTCATAATGGGTTGGGATATATTAAGGTGCATCCATGGTTTTATGATAAATATACCAATGTTTCAGCATTTCCCTCCGCAGCAGATTATGCCAATGCAAAGGATACTGATTACAGAGTACAAACCAGTTTTTTGACTAGTTGGATTCAATCAAGTACAAATGCCAGCAACGGATTGACCTGTGTAACCTATCCTTATAAACCAGGCTCTGCATCCAATTATTATCTTTGTGAAAGTCAACCGTACATCAATAAATATATCGACCCCAACGGCGTAGCTTCTGGCGACAATGCCAATGATTTGTTTTTATTGAGGTATTCAGAAATCTATTTGATTGTGGCAGAAGCAGAAAATGAAATGAATGGCCCTACAACAACTTCTTTGGTGGCTTTTAATTTAGTAAGACAACGAGCAAGAAAAGCAAATGGAGTTGCCCATACTTACCCTGTTGATTTGACTGCTGCCGCAGTACCAACCAAGGAAGCCATGCGGATGAAAATATTTGATGAGAGGGGTTTAGAGTTTGTGGGCGAGATGAACCGATGGTTCGATTTGGTAAGGATGCGTTATTCGGATAATGCACAAACCATGTATCAATATCAATTTGGTACATTCTTGCCAACATTAACACCGGGGTTGCCAGTTTATAAAAACAAGGTATGGTCTACAGGGAGAACTGAAGCGAGTAACATCATCCCTTTCGATAGAAAATACATGTTGTTCCCTATACCTGCTAATGAAACGGCCGTAAATCCGAAATTAACACAAAACCCAGAGTGGTAGCAGTGAATTGATAAGTGAGAATATACGTTCTTTTAAAAGCAGAAAAAGTAAATGAGTAAGAAAAGTATAGTCATTTTAGCCGCAATTATTGCCTTATGCAATAAGGTTTATTCGCAGGAGATAAATAATAAACCTATTTCTAAAACGCCTAATGTGGTTATCATATTAATGGATGATATGGGCTATGGCGATTTGGCAGTAACAGGGGCATTGAACTTTCAAACGCCTCATATTGATAAATTGGCAAATGAAGGAATGCGGTTTACTGATTTCTTGGTGGGTCAGCCCGTTTGTACTGCATCTAGGGCGGCATTGTTAACCGGTTGCTACCCAAATAGGATTGGATTGTATGGTGCTGTCATGCCACATTCGCCCATCGGCTTGAACCCTGAGGAGTTTAATATGGCTCGGATGCTAAAATCTAAAGGGTATAAAACCGCTATGATTGGTAAATGGCATTTGGGGGATGCAAAACAATTGATGCCTATGCAGCAAGGCTTTGACGAATATTATGGTCTGCCTTATTCAAACGATATGTGGTTGGTAGGCTATGATGGAAAGATTCATCCAGAAGACCCAATTAAAGGGAAATACAAGGATTTGCCTTTGCCTTTGATAGAAGGAAATGAAACAGTTCAGGTGATGCACAGCTTGAAGGACGAAGAACAACTCACTACTCTTTATACTGAAAGAGCAGTTAATTACATAGAAAAGTCTGATGGGAAACCTTTCTTTTTGTACTTAGCCCATTCCATGCCTCATGTACCATTGGCGGTTTCCGATAAGTTTAAGGGAAAAAGCAAACAAGGTTTATATGGCGATGTGATGATGGAGGTAGATTGGTCGATTGGAGAAATGATGAAGGCATTGAAAAAGAAAGGAATTGAAGAAAATACGTTGGTCATCTTCACAAGTGATAATGGACCATGGTTGAAATATGGTAACCATGCAGGTTCGGGTGGAGGTTTCAGGGAAGGAAAGATGACGGTGTATGAAGGTGGTTCTCGCGTGCCTTGCTTGATGCGTTGGAAGGGAACAATACCTGCGGGCATTATTTGCAATCAGTTGACTTCTACCATTGATATTTATCCCACGTTGGCGAACATAGTAGGAGCGAAATTGCCCGATCACAAGATTGACGGGGTTGATATTATTAGTTTATTGAGAGGCGACATGAGCTCCTCTCCCAGAAAATACTTTTATTATTTCTACAATAAAAATGATTTGAAAGCGGTGAGGCGAGATAACTGGAAACTGGTGTTGCCTTGCAAAAATCAATTGACTTATGATGAATTACCGAGAGGCAAAGATGCCTTTCCGGGTAAAACAACGGAGAAGGATATAACATTAGCTTTATATGATTTGGCAAATGATGTGGGCGAACGTTATGATGTTAAAGAGCAATACCCCGAGATTGTGGAAGAGTTGCAGAAAGTGGCAGAAGCCGCGCGCACAGAGTTTGGCGACGATTTGACGGGTAGAAAAGGGAATGGGGATATGAGACCACCCGGAAAAGCAGAGTGGAAGTAGGTGTGAAATTTAACCACAAAGAACACAAGGGTAGCCACAATGAACACAAGGGAATTGGAGAAAAAAAATATGAAAAAATAACTTAGTGTTCCCTGTTTTTTTTCCTAGTGTTCCTTGTGGTAAGAAAACAGCAAATAGTTAACAACAGCTATATTATTAATTAACAGTAAAACAAAAAAAATGAAAGTTTTCAGGAGTCCGCAGAACCCATTGATTCTGCCAGATGAAATTAAGCCGTCAAGAGAAGATTTTGAAGTGCATTATACCATGAATTGTGGTGTTACAGAATTTGAAGGAGATGTATTGTTGTTGTTACGTGTGGCTGAAACGCCTATCAACAGAAATCCGAACATTGTGATGGCACCTTATTTTAGCGAAGCCACTGGTAAGGTTGAGGTTAAAACTTTTGATGCACACGACCCAACAATAGATTTCAGTGATCCTCGTGTAATTGAACCAGCGGATAAAAGAGATAGAATTTTAACTACCATCTCTCACCTTCGTGTCGCAAGAAGTAAGGACGGCATCAACTTCGTAGTAGAGGAAAAACCTGCCATGTATCCTGCCAACAAATACGAAGAATTTGGAATCGAAGACCCTCGTATTACTTTAATTGATGGTGTTTATTATATCAATTACAGCTGTTGTGCAAGTGTTGGTGTAACCACTTGTTTGGCTACCACCACCGATTTCAAAAACTTTGAAAGAAAGGGTGTCATCTTCACACCAGATAATAAGGATGTTGCCATCTTCCCAGAAAAAAGAAACGGAAAATACTTGGCATTGTGCCGTCCTGCCTCTGCCGAATACAAGAAAAGAGAAATCTGGATTTCAGAATCATCAAACCTTGTTGAGTGGGGTAACCACAAACAATTGGTTTCCGTAAACGAAACTGATTGGGATAATGGTCGTATCGGTTGTAGTGCCGTTCCTTTCTTAACAGAAAAGGGATGGGTAGAAATCTATCATGCTGCTGATGCAAACGACAGGTATTGCCTAGGTGCTTTATTGTTGGATAAGGACGACCCAACCAAGGTGATTGGGAAATCATTCAAACCAGTTATGGAACCGTTAGCATCTTACGAAAAGTGGGGTTTCTATGGGCCAGTTATCTTTTTGTGTGGTTGCCTAGTAGAAGGCGATACCGTTAAATTGTATTATGGTGCTGCCGATACTTCCGTTTGCTACGCAGAAGTTTCATTGGAAGAAATCTACTCAGAGCTTACTTATTATTAATATTTTATTTAACCACAAGAGACACGAGGTGCTTTACCACAAAGCCCACAAGGATTTTTCACAAGGAACACAAAGATTTCTTAAACCTAAAGTACACAAGGTGCTTTACTAAAAGTGATACAAAAACCTTGTGCCCTTTGTGAAAAACCTTGTGTTCCTTGTGGTTAAATTTTACCCCATTTTGCCATAAAGAAATTAGTCATCATGAATTTGTCATCAGAAATAAAACACTTTAATTCTTTCCCACGAAATATGCGTTACTTGCTTTTTGCAGGGTTATTATACGCATTTGTATTACCCGTTATCGAACTGTTTGTAGGTGCTTACATCGTTTCTCCACCCGA
>CAISCV010000080.1 GCA_903883945.1 uncultured Chitinophagaceae bacterium
CCTAATTACCTAGCCACATTCACCGCTCTCTTCTCTCTGATTACGGTTACTTTAATCTGACCAGGATAAGTCATTTCTGTTTGAATCTTCTGAGCAATTTCAAAGCTTAATTTGTCGCTGTCGCCATCTGTTACTTTATCGGCTTCTACAATCACACGAAGTTCACGCCCCGCTTGAATAGCATAGGCTTTTTCAACACCTTTATACCCCTGCGCCAACATCTCGAGGTCTTTAATACGTTGAATGTATTGTTGCATAATCTCACGCCTTGCACCGGGTCTTGCCCCACTGATGGCATCACAGGCTTGTATGATAGGAGAGATTACATATTGCATTTCCATTTCATCGTGGTGTGCACCAATTGCATTTACGATCGCAGGGTTTTCACCATACTTCTCTGCTAGTTTGGCACCTAATAAGGCATGGCTTAACTCAGTTTCCTCATCAGGAACCTTACCGATGTCGTGTAACAAACCAGCACGTTTAGCCAACTTAGGGTTTAAGCCTAATTCAGCCGCCATGATGCCACAAAGGTTGGCAGTCTCCCGACTGTGCATCAACAAATTCTGACCATAAGAAGAACGGAAACGCATACGACCGACCATCCTTACTAATTCTTTATGCAAACCGTGAATACCCAATTCAATTACGGTACGTTCTCCAATCTCCAACACTTGCTCTTCTAGTTGTTTGCGGGTTTTCTCAACCACTTCCTCAATACGGGCAGGGTGAATACGACCATCAGCAATCAGACGTTGCAAACTCAAGCGGGCAACTTCTCTACGTAATGGATCAAAAGAAGAAAGAACGATTGCCTCAGGCGTATCATCAACAATCAAATCTACCCCTGTTGCCGCTTCTAAAGCACGTATATTCCTACCCTCACGTCCAATAATTTGTCCTTTTATTTCATCTGTTTCCAGATTAAATACAGAAACTGTATTCTCTATTGTTTGCTCAGCAGCAGTACGTTGTATGGTTTGTATTACAATCTTACGCGCTTCCTTATTTGCTTTAAGTTTAGCATCTTCAATTATTTCTTGTTGCAATACCAACCCTTGCGAATGAGCAGCCGACTTCATGGCTTCTACCAATTGGGCTTTAGCTTGCTCAGCTGTTAATCCTGCAACAGCTTCTAATCTTTGCTGGTGCTCTTGTTCGTGTTTCTCGTACTGTGCTTTTTGCTGATTTACAGCTTCAATTTGTTTGTTAAGATTCTCTCTTACAGTATTAGTCTCGGCAATTTGTTTGTTAAGGTTGTCTTTTATTACGTCTTGATCCTTAATTAGCTTATCTAAATTACCTTCTTTTTGAGCTATAGAGTTAGTCCGCTGATTAATCTCATTCTCTTTCTGTTTTGCTCTTGCTTCCGAGTCCGCAATCTTTTTGTTACGATCAAGAATCTCGTTGTCAAATTGTTCCCTTAGTTGTACAAACTTTTCTTTTGCCTCTAATTGTTTTTCTTTTTTGATTGTTTCGGCTCGCAATTCAGCTTCTTTTATGATAGCTTGAGCTTTAGCATCTACGTCCTCCAGTTCTTGTTTTGTATTCTTAGCGAAAACCAACTTCCCCGCTACAACCCCGATAACAAGTGTTACTACAATTGTTATTATAACCATTAATGTCTCCATCCTGTTAGCAATTTTTTTAAATAGTTCAAAATCTTATTATTTCCTTTTTGCCCAACCTTCTATGTGTTATAAATTGTGTGACAGTGGGCAAATATAATTGAATACTATTCTTAAAGTAAAGTGTTTTTGGTAGTGCCCCTTTAAAATGTAGGATATTTAGTGGATAAGTAACTAAATTGTATTGAAAATAATGGACTCGATCTTTTTTAATAACTTAAGTTTAGCGTATTAAACTTGTTTTTACTTTACTTTTGGACGGAGTTAAAGAACTATTCCTACAAACATATTTTCTTTTAATAAAACTTTATATAATGAGCAAATTTTCAGAACACAACTTTTCAGGGCAGAAAGTATTGATTCGAGTAGATTTTAATGTCCCTTTAGACAAACAGACCCTTGCTATTACAGACGATAACAGAATGAGGGCTGCTATCCCAACCATCCAAAAAATATTGGCAGATGGGGGAAGTGTTATTTTAATGAGTCACCTAGGCAGGCCAAAGGGTGGTCCTGAAGACAAATATTCTTTGAGGCATATCGTTATGCATTTAAGTGATTTATTGGAAGGTATCGATGTTCAGTTTGCCGATGATTGCATTGGCGAATCTGCTGTTGAACTCTCTGCTGCGCTTAAGCCAGGAGATGTATTGTTGTTAGAAAATCTTCGTTTTTATAAAGAAGAAGAAGCGGGTGACGAAGCCTTTGCAGAGAAATTAAGCAAATTGGGAGATGTCTATGTAAATGACGCCTTTGGTACAGCACATAGATCCCATGCTAGCACTGCAGTAATTGCGAAATATTTTACTGCTGATAACAAAATGTTTGGCTTATTGATGAATGGTGAAGTTGCAAGCGCCGAAAAGGTGATGCATGATAGCGAAAAACCATTTACTGCTATTATTGGAGGTGCAAAAGTTTCTGATAAGATATTGATTATCGAAAATTTATTGAATAGAGCTACCGACATCATCATTGGTGGTGGAATGGCTTATACATTTATGAAGGCTCAGGGTGGTCATATTGGTAAAAGTCTTTGTGAAGATGACCGTTTAGAAATGGCGCTTGATATCTTGAAAAAAGCGGATGCTAAGGGCGTATGTATCCATTTGCCTAGTGATAGTATAATTGCAGATAACTTTTCTGCAGATGCAAATACCTCAACGGCACCTAGCAACGCTATTCCTGATGGATGGATGGGCTTAGATATCGGACCAAATGCTGAAGAACAATTTGCAAACGTAATCAAGCGTTCCAAAACAATACTCTGGAATGGCCCTATGGGCGTATTCGAAATGGAGAAGTTCCAGAATGGCACCAAAACAATTGCGATAGCAGTTGCCGAAGCTACAGCCTTAGGTGCTTTCAGCCTTGTAGGCGGTGGTGACAGCGTTGCAGCAGTCAACCAGTTTGGCTTTGCCGAAAAGGTTAGCTACGTAAGTACTGGGGGTGGTGCTATGTTGGAATATTTTGAAGGAAAAGTATTACCAGGCATTGCTGCGATTACCGAATAGTTTTTAGTTAGTAGTTATGAGATAGTAGATATTAAAGAGCCGTTGACTTAATTAGACAACGGCTCTTTTTATTTACAGACTACTATCTATTATCTTAAAACTGATATTTCATCATTCTTAACTAAAGTATGAAGCCCACTATTACAATCGAATGTTGCCCCAAGTGTAACTGGTTATTGAGGGCAGCTTACATGGCGCAAGAGATATTGACTACCTTTACAGAGGAGGTGCTGGGGGTATTGCTACGACCTTCGGAAGTTGCGGGTAGATATACCATCTTTATTGATGAAATAGCCGTCTTTGACAGAAAAGAAGCAGGAGGCTTTATAGAGATCAAAGAATTGAAACAACAGATTCGGGATAAAATTAACCCTGAAAAAAGCCTAGGGCATTCGGACAGAAAAAAATGATACCCTGAAGAATTGATTCTATAAAGAGTCTACTCAGCAACTAAAGATTATTATAGACACAACTAAATTGTCTTTTTAAGTAAGCTAGTTTGAAGTTATAAATACCTATAAAACATTTGTTGTTAGAGTACATTCAACACTTGTTCCTTCGCTTTTTCCAGTTCATCTTTCATTATCACGACACATTTCTGTATTTCGGAGTCATAAGCTTTAGATCCTGTGGTGTTTATTTCACGGCCAAACTCTTGTAACAAAAACGAAAGCCTCTTTCCTTTGCTTTTATCTTTCTCTGCTAGTATTGTTTTGAAGTAACTGATATGGTTTTTTAGGCGTACCTGTTCTTCACTGATGTCTATACGTTCAATATAATAAATCAATTCTTGTTCTAGTCTATTACCGTCATAGTTCTCCTTCCCTACCCTTTCTTCTAATAGCTTAGTAAGGTTATCCTTTGTTTTCTGTCTGCGATTAGGTTCAAGTGTAACAATGATGGCACTTTGAGCTTCTATGTTTGAAAGACGCAATAACATATCGGTTTCAATAGATTTACCTTCATCCAAACGATGAACATTAAGATCTACAATAGCTGCTAAGAGTACTTTTTTAAATTCTTCCCAATCAGTGTCATCCAATACTTCATTAGAGCTGACTACTATTTCTGGAAGCCGAAGAATGGCTGACAGCAACTGTTGGGTATCTGCATTTAATTCATCTGCAACCAGAACAACCGAGTTATAATACGCCTTCAATAATTCTGTATTAATGCTAACAGGTTTTGCAATACCATTTTGTTTGATGGTAATGAAGCATTCTACACTTCCTCTTTCCAATGCCTCATTCAATATAGAGCGAATATCAAATTCGAAGGGCTTTAGTAAGGCAGGGAGTTGCATCCGCAAATCAAACTGTTTTCCATTAAGCGATCGTAGTTCTATTAAAAATACCTTCTCCCCAATTGTTTGTTCTGCGCGTCCGTAACCAGTCATTGAATAAAGCATCGTATGTCTTTTTTAAAGCGATATAAAGGGAATCCCTAAGTCGGTAAAAGTAATAGAAATGACCATTGGATTAAAAACAAAATGGGCTTTGCAATTGCAAAGCCCATTTTAAAGAAGCAATAAACTAAACCCTTTTATTTTACAGTAAAGGTAAAGTCATAAAAGTTTGCAGTAATAGTATAGGTCCCACTAGTAGCAGGAGAATTGAAATTAGTACTTAAATTATAACCAAATCTACCGCCCGAACTAGGTACAGTTCCATCTGCAACAGCATATTTATTTGCCCAGCTACCTGCGACAGGCAACATTAAGTAACTCTTGCCACCAATTAAAGGCACAGTCAATTGAAATCTAGCAGCATCTAATTGTGTAAATGCAGGATTTACTGCAGGATTAGAGTTGCTCCAACCATCTGCTGTAGCATCACCTACTATAAATAAATTGGTAGGGAATGTGCTAGTATATGGAGTAACGGTATAAATACCATCTTGGAAATTTACTGTTATGGAATACCAGCCAGAAGCAGTAGGTGAAGGCGTATTCGACCCCGGCACATCACCATCAACTAACAAAGTGCCACCTGTGGCACTTGTACCACCATATTTATGCCCCCAATCTCCATTTACAGGAAGAATCAAATATTGACTTCCACCAATCAAATTAAAAACACCTCCATAAGTAACTGAATCAATCTGAGCGAACTGCTGTGAAGGCACTGGCACAGGATTACTCCAACCTCCCTGTGTAGCACTACCTACTAAAAATAAAGTGCCAGATGCAGGAGGATCAATAGCTGGTTTATTTATAGGTGTCGCAGAAACCTTTATCACATTAGAAGCCAAGGAAGTGGTGGCTATTCCTGCCAATTTTGCTACTAACCTAAATTCTACATTTGAAGAAACCCCAAGAGGGTATCCTGCTTTGAGTAACAACCTGTTAATATACTTTTGAGTGAAAGAGACAAAGGATTGAGTACTATCAATTGCCACATTTTGCAACATTGAACTAGAAAAATTACTTCCAGCTTTATCCATTTGTAAAGTATAGGAAACAGCATTGTTTGAAGTGTTTGACTTGAAAAAATAATTTGCATTTGTCCAAGAAAATTTAACTCCTTCTGTAGTTATAGTTTTTGAATCAATTAGAATGATGCTAGCCACGGATGAAGTTAAAACGGGATTAGTTGCACCAAGAAATGAAGCATTTACATGCAATATATTTGAATAAAGTCCTTCATTATTATTTGCGTATGAAGAAGTTATTCTGATATCTAATGGATATGAGTAACCAACATTTAAACCAAGATTAAAAAGAATCGCATTTATTTCGTTTCCTGTAAAAGATTTAACTAATACACCAGAATAAGTAAATTTAACTGAATGTAAAAAATTCCTACCCGTAGAATCAAACTCAATTATATACTTTGTTTTAGAGGTATCTAAGTTTGAATAATTTGGATTTGTCCACTTGAGGGTAAGCAAGCTATTTAATGAATCTGCAGGAGTTGCTGCTATTGTGTTAACAGAACTAGTTAAAGTTGATGCGCTACCTTGTTTGTAAAAAGGAAGACTATCTACTTTATTTTCACAAGCTGTAATTATTGAGAATAAAACAGCTGTTAAAGTGAGAAACTTAATGATATTTTTCATTTTTTTAATTTTAATTAATTAGACAATTTAAAGCTTTGTAACAATAAATTTACCCCTTTGAAAATCAACCTGTATTTTATATAATCCACTTACAGCAGGCGCAAGAATATCTTGCCCTTGAAACTGAAAATCACCACCATTTACTTCATTAGGATCATTCTTAGTAGCAATACTGTATTTATTAGTCCAATCGCCGTAAACTGGAACAAAAGTGTATGAATTACCTCCTGTTAAATTTACTGTAATCTCGTATAAAGTAGCACTTAATCTAGTAAATTTTTGGCTCAAAAGTTCAGGATCTCCGCCTGCCATCCAATTTCCGGGAGTTGCACTACCAGTTATATATAATTTACCATCTCTAAATGATGAATCTGGATTGCCAGGAGGGGTGACTTTTGGAGGAATTGGATAAGGCTTAGCTAAATAAGCAATCTTGTTTGAGATTAAGGATGCACTTCCATTTATTAAATTAGATAGCACTCTGAACTCTAAATGATGATAACTTACTATATCCAACCCAAGTTGATTCAACATGTAATCATTTAAAGCAGAATCTGTTAATGTAATAGACAAGTCCTTTGGAATTTGTAATTTTTTCAAATTAGGGTTAGTAAAGTTTGACCCCACTGTATCTATTTCAAGCGTATACGTAACATCTTGTGAACTAATCCCAGTAGTAAACAAATAATTTGGATTTGTCCAATTAAAAATGAGTGCCGTAGCATATTCATTCGCATAAGAAATTCTGAGAGTGTCATCCTTAGAACTCGATGATATAGCTAAAACTGGTGCACTTCCTCCGTAATAATATATTTTGTTTTCATCTTTTTTGCAAGAGAAAAAAACTATACTAACAAGCATAGTAAAAAACAGACTCAATAGTACTTTATTCATAATAATGCTTTTTATTTCGTTTGAGATAATTTAGAAGCCTGTATTTTGGTCTAAATTCGGATTACTATTTCTTACGCTAGATGGTATGGGAAATAAGTTATATTTACTATCTGTTCCTGTACCTGAACTCACTCCACCTTTCCAAGGCCATAAATAGTTATTAGACGTCAAATAACCATACCTCACTAGGTCTGTTCTTCTGTGTCCTTCCCAGTATAATTCTCTTCCTCTTTCATCTAATACAAAATTTAAATCCAACTGCACAGCACTGATATTTCCCGTTGTATTACCATAAGCCCTCTGACGAAGCAGATTTACATAATCCACTGCTGTAGAACTAGAACCTCCAGCACCTCCCCTTAAAACAGATTCAGCATAAATCAAATACATTTCGGCCAAACGAAAAACAGGAAAATCTATATCTGCGTAAGTAAAGCTTGTATGATCATTTACAGGAAGTCCGTCTGAACGAATGTTACGGAACTTATTCACATGAACTCCTGAACCTAAACTAGGAAAAACGCTTTCATTTACTGTTAATAAATCATTGGCAACTTCATTTTGTGTTGGAGAAGGTGAAAATTTAGAAGTAGTAAACATTGCCCTAGAATCTGTCAACCCACTAGGATCTGAGAATTTTGAAGACAACGCCTTAGTAGCGGTGTACCCTTTCCAACCAGCTCCACTTGCTCCGGTAAAGTAATCTGTTCCTTTGTCATCACCGCAAGCGGCATTTACTAAAAAGGTAGTATTACCATAGCCTTGAGTAACTAATCCATCACATTCTATAGCCCAGATAATTTCATTCGTGCGTTTGTCATTATCAGCCATAAATAATTGTCTGTAGTCGGAATTTAGAGCATAACCTCCATTAATTACCTTAGAAGCATAAGTAATAGCTGTATCAAAATGCTTGGTATCTGTTGGGGTATTCAAATACACATTTGCATTTAATTGTAACCTTGCCATTAAGGCCCAAGCAGCACCCCTATCTACCCTTCCGTAAACTTGCGTTTGAGGAGCAGGCAAATCATTCTCTATT
This sequence comes from uncultured Chitinophagaceae bacterium, assembly GCA_903883945.1. Taxonomy (GTDB): domain Bacteria; phylum Bacteroidota; class Bacteroidia; order Chitinophagales; family Chitinophagaceae; genus Parasediminibacterium. Next base: position 8,136 of record CAISCV010000080.1, read on the forward strand.
GACTTTAACTCATTCGATACATACTTAAATAAATTGGCTCTGCTTATTTGTGCGGGATTACCAGAACCAGGTATATCATTTTCTGTAATAAAAGTTGACTTACCAAAAATATCCAGCATCACCCAATAATTGAAAGCACGTAAAAACCTAACTTCGGCACGAGATGCCTTCAGATCGGTCAGTTGCTTAGCAGTTAACCCAATTCCTCCTAATTTTGAGTCAGATGATTGACGCAAGTACTCATTTATCAAAGTAATATTCCAAATAGGTCTTGCATACATTCCTTTTATAAAAGGATCATCGCTAGTGTAATTTAAGTTGTGATAAGTCTTAATGGTCTGATCATTCCAAAAACATACAGCTTCATCTGTAGTTAACTCCTGACAATTAAAGAATGGACGGATAAAAGCAATCTGTGATCCTTCGTCTAACCCACCAGATATATCTGGCGTACCAGAAGGCCCAGTATTACCACCAATCGACATGGCTCCATAAATCTTAGCCAATACACTTTGATACCCACTATATGAGTTGTAGACTTTGTTGGATGTTAAATCATTCTGTGGGAATAAATCAAGTTTCTTTTCACATGCTGATAACATCAATAAAATGCATAAGGAAAGAATGCCGTTTCTAAATATTTTATTATAGTTCATTGTAATTGTTTTTTTGTTTCTAAATATTAAAAATCAATACTCGCCCCAATTGCATACACTCTTGGTCTTGGATAGATATTTTTATCTATCCCATTACTAGCGTTCTCAGGATCTAGTCCAGTGTAATTTGTGATGACAAATACATTCTGAATACTTCCATAAATTCTTAATGCAGCCTTTTGATTCAATACCTTTCCAACATTGTATCCAAAATTGATATTATCCAAACGGAAGAAAGATGCATTTTCAATATAATAATCTGAAAATAATTGCTTGTTTACAAATCCAGTATTTGAGTAACTTCTGGAGCCATTAGAAATAACTGACCCGTTCAAAATAGAATTCTGGGTTCCATTATTTGATGCGAAATTGTTATACAAATAATTACCAAAAGAACCATGTCCAGACAGACCTAAACTATATTTCTTATAGGCAACCTGTGTGTTGAATCCTGCAAGGAGACTAGGTTGTACCGTTTTTGGATAATAATATTTTGCAGAAGTTCCATTTCTATTGATGTCTTCGTACAATCCTTCTATTGGTTTGCCTGTTTTACTATCATAAATTTGTTTATACGCATAGATGGCGTAAGGAGCGTATCCAACTTGGTGTTTTTCCAACTTATTACTTGTTCCTCCATCTAAGTTATCGCCAGCATCATTTCCTGCATAGGTAGGATCAACCACCGCGTACAGTTTTGTAATTTTAGTTGTTTGATACGTTACATTAAATCCAACATCCCATTTTAAATCTTTTTGTCTAACTGGAATGGTATTTATGACGAACTCTACCCCCTTATTTTCGATATTCCCAATATTTGAGTTTACAATTATATCATAGTTACCACCAGGAGGTTGAGGGAGACTACTGATCAAATCTGTTGTTTTCTTTTGGTAAACATCAATGCTTCCTGAAATTCTACTACCAAAGAAGGCATAATCCAATCCAAAATTCAGCGTCGCAGTTGTTTCCCATTTCAAATTTGGATTATAGGCAGAAGGACGGATGTATTTTATTGTATCTTTTCCGAACATATAATAGGCACCTGGGTTACTTACAGAATATCTTGCTAGATAATCATAATCACCAATACCATCTTGTTGACCTGTTTTACCCCATCCAATTCGTAATTTCAGGTCGTTTATTTTATTGCTATTATTGAATAATTCGTCTTTCAACTTCCAAGCAAAGGCAAAAGCAGGAAAGTACCCTACTCTGTTAGCAGAAGAGAATTTAGAACTTGCATCTCTTCTTAAGGAGGCTGTTAACAAATATTTATTTAACAACGTAACATTCAGTCTTGTAAAATAAGACTCAAGCCTGTAAGTTGGTTTATCTGTTGCATAATTAGGTAGTGTATTTGCAATGGTATCTCCATTCAATTTATAGTTAGGGAAATTATATACATCAGTCTCAAAGTTTTGATAGCTATGACCAGCTAACACATCAAACTTCAAATCTTTTAATTCCTTTGTGTAGAATAAAGACGTTTCTAACAACTGACTTGCCTTGTCTTGTTTATACGGGTTTCTTCTACCTCTGGTATTATATTGTGTTACAATAACAGAATCGTAATGATCACTCCCTGTTTGATAGGCCAAGTCAGTACCTGCATTAACCATTACATGCAAATCTGGTAGAAAGTGTAGTTTGTAATCTAATTGAATGTTTCCAATAAACCTGTTTACCGTTTCCTTATTGTTCCTAAATTTCAACATACTCAGAGGATTTGGAAAACTTGCATTACCATTATTTCCAATTGGAGTACCATCAGCATTTAACCATTCAAAGTATCCACCATATTTATTTTTTTGGTTGATAGCTTGTGTTGGATCAAATGTAGCAGCAGCTCCAACAGCCCCTCCGTCGGCATGACGATATTTGGTGTTTGCATACTTTGCATTCACGTTAATAGTTAAATGATCTGTAAACAATTTAGGGGAAAGGTTCAAAGCAACTGCATTTCTATCAAACTGGTCTGTCAGTACAATACCACTTTGACTTAAATTTTCCAAAGACAAACGGAAGGGAAGCACTTTAGCAATCGAGCCACTTGCGCTAATATTTTTGTCCCAACCTATGGCCTTTTGATAAATTTGCTTTTGCCAATCTGTATTTGCAGTACCCAACTGTGCAATTTGAGCAGCATTGCCTTTAGCTTTTACAATACTTCTAATTTCATCTCCATTAAATACATCTACATATTTAGTTATTTCTCCAACGGAGAATAAGGTATTAAAGTTAAACTTAACAGCCCCTTTACTTCCTTTTTTTGTAGTGATTACAATAACACCGTTAGAAGCCCTTGAACCATACATGGCAGTTGAAGACGCATCTTTCAATACACTCATAGACTCTATGTCATTTGGATTAATTGTATTTAAAAGATTACCCCCACCGTTAATTCCATTACCATCCACAGGAACCCCATCAATAACTATCAATGGATCATTACTTGCATTTAGTGAAGATCCTGTACGAATACGTATCGTACTTCCACCACCTGCGCTACCACCTCCTGATGTTATTTGCAACCCGGCTACCTTACCTTGAATCAATTGTTCGGACGAGTTAATGTTTCCCTGTTGAAAATCTTTTGCAGAAACGGATGTAACAGAACCGGTTAAATCGCCTTTCTTTCTTGTCCCATAAGCAACTACCACCACATCACTAAGTGCCGCATTCGATTGTACCAAACTCACTGTAACTGGAGAATTGCTAGCAACAACTTCTTGTTTTGCATAGCCAATAGAGGTAAATACCAAGATAGCATCTCCATCTACCCTCACTTTAAAACTACCATCTACAGCAGTTTGTGTCGCATTCTTCGAACCCTTTACTTGTACTGTAATGCCAGACAAAGGCGTCCCATCTTTTGAATCGGTTACCTTTCCGGTAACAACTCTTTCTTGTGCAAAAGCTGTCATGCCGCAGATAACTGTCAACATAAGCAGCAAAGCAATCAATCGTTTAAAATTCATAGTCGAAAATTTACTGGTTAATGTAAAATGTTTAGTAATAACTGTGTGTTTAAGTGAAAAACAATTTTTATGTATCTGTGGAGTAATGATTGGTGTAATGGGTACAAATGTGTTTGTATGAATGGTCTACCAACAACCGTGGCAAATAGCAGTATTGTAACAATCGTAACTTCATACAAGCTTTTTTAGTAGTGCAATCGACTTAACTAATGTGTACTTTTAACACATTCTGACACAAAGATGTGTATTTTTTACACAATGACAAAACTTTTTAAAAAATATTTTTCAACAAGGGTTTATAACTAAACACCAAAACAAGTCAAATACCAATACAGCAAAGGATTTCAGAAGATAAGTAGAAGATAAATTCATAGCATAGACTATACCTCGATTCATCCTAAACACTCATTCTATCCAATCACCTCTCACAATTTCCCATACCAATATCAATAATTGTATTGTTTCACAACTCACTTCTCACAACTCACCCTACTGCTAACATTTCTTGCCTCGTTGATGCCATTTCTTGTCGATGTTCAGTGTGTCATCTCCTGAAATAGCTTGTCTACATTTCAACATCGCATGTCGTTTATCCAACATCGCATGTCGATTATCCAACATCGCATGTCGATTATCCAATATCATGTGTCGATTATCCAACATCATGTGTCATTTATCCAACATCATGTGTCATTTATCCAACATCATCTGTCGATTATCCAACATCATGTGTCGATTATCCAACATCATGTGTCGATTATCCAACATCATGTATCGAAATTCTAACGTCGGGGATCGAATTGCTTTACTGGTTGCTTCCATTGATTGCCACGTTTATACCCCCTAATCTTACTAATATTATAACGACAGTAGCTATTTATAGCCAAAAGACCTCATCATGCTTACCTAAGTAGAGATATAATTTTAGCCGCAAAAACAAAACAACTTATTTTGATTTTCTAAAAATAATCCTGCTTTATGAATAAAATTCTATTGTCCGTGACTTTTTTGGTACTAACATTTATTGGTTTAAGCCAAGAAAGAAAACTAGATTCCATCAACTTTATTTAATTTAGATTCGTTTACTCTGGTAGATAATAAGGAACAAAGTTGCTAATCCTATGTGCAATGTATCCTCATGTATTTATCTGTTCAATCAAACCAAATGCGACAACAATATTCCCGTTGCCACCGCAGCATTCAGGCTTTCGGCACCGCCAATACGAGGAATCGTGACGGGGTTAGTAATTAGTGGCAACAACTCCGCTCCTATCCCTTTGCCCTCGCTGCCAATAACAAGGATACCTTCGGTTGGCTTGGGTATTTTATAAATGTTTTCTCCCGAAAGCAGCGCACCGTATATGGGGATGCTTACATTCTTCAACAACTCGGTCAGGTTTCCATAGCTTACCGGTACGCGTATAAAACTACCCATCGTACTCTGTATTACTTTGGGATTATATAACTCCACCGTAGTATGGCTACAAATAATCTGATGGATGCCAAACCAATCCGCAATACGAATGATTGTGCCAAAGTTGCCCGGATCTTGAATGCCATCCAACACCAAAGATTGTTTTTGGGCAAAAGGAAGAACCGTTTGGGCAGTGGGCTGCTCCACCAAAGCTAATACTTGGTGGGAAGTTTGCAAAGAAGATATCCGATGCAAATCGTCCTCCGAAATAATGCAAAGAACGTCGCCCAAATGGGTATTTGTAGCTGCCCATTTGGAGGTTGCATATATTTTTTTTAGCTTAAAATGGCTTTGTATGATTTCTTCCACCAACTTTACACCCTCTGCTATAAACAACCCTTCCGTTTGACGGTGTTTTTTATGGCATAAAGATTGAATAAAATTAACTTCATTCTTACTTAACTTATACATAGCTAATGCGTTTTAGTAGCAAAACATCTTTCCCCATTCTTCTGTTTATTACCCTTTGTTTTGCCATTTTTATTGAGTCTTGTACTATTGTTAGAAACTATCCAAAAAACAAACCCTTCGTTTACCTCAACAAGATTTCAATAGATGGAAATATTTCCAAAGATGAGAAAAAAAGACTTACCGAAGAACTTAATAATTATTGGGATGATAGTATGAAGGCCAACAGAATGCAACAACTAGTCTTTATTTACAAATTAAAAAATCCGCCCATTTTCGATTCCAATCATCTGTATGTTAGTAAGGGATTTATGAATGCTTATCTCAATTCGCAAGGATATTATCACTCCAACTTCTTATCGTCCTTCCGATTCGATTCATCAAACAATAAAATAAAGACTACGGTTTGTTTTCGAATTTCTATTGGAAAGATCATTAAAATTGATTCTGTCGCCTACAATTTGTTGGATACCGTGAATAAGCAGATTGACTCTACTTTACAAATTCTAACGCTTTCACAATCAAAAAATTCTTTACTTAAAAAAGGAATGCCTTACACAAAATTGGCAATCAACAATGAACTAGACATACTTACAGGCTGGTATCACCAGAATGGCTATTATAAATTCTCGAGAGATAACATTTATGCACAATTGGATACACTCGATCCTTCGTTATTGATACTAACGCTCGACCCCATAAAAGAAGCAGAACTGATAGCTATCGCAGATACCAAAAACAAAGAAAATACCTCATGGAATATTACAATTGCGCAACGAAAAGGGAAAGACTCGCTTGCATTGCAAAAGTTTTATGTTGGTAAAGTGTATTATTATCCCGACCTCAAAAATGCGTATTACAATCCCGAAGCCACCATTGCCCGTTTAGACTTTAATACCTATAAGCACAAAGAAGCAACGGTATATTACAACAATGAAAAGTTCTTCTTCAGACCTTTAAGGGAACATACCTACCTACATTCCGGCGATTTGTACAACGAAGGATTATATTACAAAACAATCAATAAACTTTCTCAGATTGGCACCTGGAAACAGGTGGATATTCGACCTCAGATAAGGGATAAAGACAGCATAGACCTATATGTATTTATGGTGCCCGAGAAAAAGCAAAGCTTTACGGTAGACCAAGAATTTAGTAGAAACACAGGAGACCTCGGCTCAGGCAACCTGCTAGGGATCGGTACCAACTTTACCTACAAAAACAGAAATGTTTGGAGGCAAGCAATTCAATCCCTTACGTCCCTTAGGTTTGGTGTTGAACTGAACATACAAAAAACAAACAACGCTTACGGCAACAATTCTTTGTTACAAACCACCCAGATAAACTTAAGTCATACCTACGCCTTTCCTAGATTAATACAGCCTTTTACCCATTGGACATACCTAGATAAACTAGATAATAAACGTACCCTACTCAGCATAGCTGGGGCATATACTACAAGAAAAGATCTATATGGCCTAAGGTCTTTGGTAGCAAGCTGGGGATATGAATGGAGTAAAGGAAACAATACATGGTTGTTAAAACTACCCAATGTAGAGCTATATAAAGTAGATACATTACAAGGATTAGATTCATTGTTTAAAACCACCCCATTCCTAAGAAACTCATTCCGGGATGGTAAAGTAATTGGCCTAAGCTTATCGCTAGCAAAAACTTTTGTAAGTCGCCACGATCCATCTAAGAGTCATTACATCCGTTTGGGATATGAAGAGAGTGGTTGGGGAGTAAGCAATCTATTCCCAAGATTGCCCAATCTTTTTGTCTACAACAAATTAGAAGCAGAGTATCGTTATATCAAAAAATACCATAAAGACGAGTTTGCGTCTCGCATTTTTATAGGTGTAGGTTTACATGGCGATCAATCAATGCCCGTATTCAAACAATATTTTCTAGGGGGACCAAACAGTATGCGTGCATGGGGTATACGACAACTAGGACTAGGCTCTTCCTTGTCTTCCGACACCAATACGAGTGGCTATACAGATAGGTATGGGGATTTAGCCCTTGAAGGCAATCTGGAGTATCGTTTTCAATTGGGGAGGATAAATGGAATTAAAATAGGTAGTGCTATTTATACAGATATAGGTAACATTTGGAATATAAAAAACCAAATAAATGGAGAAAATGCGATGTTTCAATTGAGCCAACTAGGTAAAGACTTTGCCGTTGGAGTAGGAACAGGAATTAGAGTAGATTTCAACTACTTTCTGATAAGGGTAGATATCGCTTATAAGGTAAAAGACCCTGCAAGACAAGAAGATGATGGTTGGATGAATATCAAAAAAATCGAGTGGACCAACACACGCCCTAATGGTGTCGAAATAAAAAACTATGCTGTACAGTTAGGGATTGGTCTGCCTTTTTAAACCCAGATTTTGCAACAGAACACTACTGCAATTCTCAACTACTTCAAATACAAGCTTTTGATTGATTTATTCTCTTTCAACATAAAATATTATGCTTTCAATCGAAAAATCTACTCAAACACCTGTCTTTTTTGTATTTGATAATTTCGTAACGAGTCTATTGCAAAATCTGGGTTAAACATTTAATCACAACGAACACTAGTATTTACAGAAAGGACACAAAGATTTCATTTGTAAAAGCATTGTGTCCTTTCTGTTTTCTTAACCTAGTGTTCGTTGTGATTAAATGCTAAAATTGCAAATGCCTTACCGTTGCGCCATTGTTTATAAGCTGTCTTAACGAGTCCATCCCAATTCTAATATGACGTTCTACAAATTCAGTCGTTACTTTTTTATCACTTTCTTCTGTCTTTACACCATCGGGTACCATTGGAGAATCGCTTACCAATAACAATGCTCCTGTTGGTATCTTATTATAAAAACCAACAGTAAATATAGTGGCTGTTTCCATATCTATTGCATAAGCCCTTATCTTGGTAAGATACTCTTTAAACACTTCATCATGCTCCCAAACCCTTCTGTTTGTTGTGTAAACAGTTCCAGTCCAATAATCTACCCCCGAATCTCTAATGGTAGTAGAAATAGCTTTCTGTAAAGCAAATGCAGGCAATGCAGGTACTTCTGGAGGAAAGTAATCGGCACTAGTTCCCTCGCCTCTTATGGCAGCAATGGGCAGTATCAAATCACCTATTTTATTACGGCGTTTCAATCCGCCGCATTTACCCAAAAACAATACAGCTTTTGGGCTGATTGCACTCAACAAATCCATTACAGTAGCAGCACCTGGACTCCCCATCCCAAAATTAATGATGGTAATACCATCTGCAGTTGCACACTGAAATGGACGGTCTTTACCTAGTACAGGCACTTTATTCCATTCGGCAAAGAGTGTTACATAGTTTGCAAAGTTTGTAAGTAGTATATATTTACCAAAATTTTCTAACGGTTCACCTGTGTAGCGTGGCAACCAATTGTTTACTATTTCTTCTTTAGTCTTCATTATTTTTAATTTAATCTATTTATTTTACAAAAATAATCTTTTTACAGCTAATAAATGATAAAAGTTAACTACCCCCCATTTCGCTACAATATAAAGGGTGAAGAAAACAAGGAACTTATCTTTGATGAAGTACGAAAAAGGTGGGTACGATTAACACCAGAGGAATGGGTACGGCAGAACATGATACAATATTTACTACAAGTGCTTACATATCCTGCATCGCTATTATCTATAGAAAAAGAACTAAAACTTGGAGAATTACGAAAACGTTGCGATGTGATTGTTTATAAAGGAGTTTCCCCATGGATGATTATAGAATGCAAAGAACCAAATGTTCCGTTATCGGAAAAGACACTACAACAGATATTACGTTATCACCTTGCCATACCTGTACCCTATCTGTGTCTTACAAATGGTAATAATGTTTACCTTTTCGAGAAAATAAACAATAACTTCAAAGAAATAGGTGAATTTCCCAAATAAAAAATAAAAATACCTCTCTATTTAGTAATAAAACAAACTAATCCTAGTATTTTTGAAAAAATAGAACCTCATGAAATTAATTTTTAACAAACAATTGCTATATACGTCAGTTGTTTCTTTTTTTTTGCTAACTGCTGCAACTGCATTTTCCCAATTTAATTTGAATACAGGATTGGTGGCTTACTACCCTTTTAACGGGAATGCATTAGACTCTAGTGGTAATAACAACAATCCTAGTTACAACAATGCAACATTAGTTGCAGACAGGTTTGGAAATCCAAATAATGCCATTTCTTTCAATGGGTACAACAGCTATATACAAATACCCGGTAGTACGTCTCTTAATTCGGGTCCTTCAGTTTCAATAAGTGTTTGGGTAAAACCAAATGGTTTTTATACGGGTACCTGCAATGGTAATTATATTCTATCGAAAGGATTAGAAACATCCACTAGCTATAATGCTGTTTTTTCAGATGCAGCCTATGATAATACTATTGGGAGGAATCAATGTAATTATCCGACAGACACTAGTCATGAGTACTTTTATGGAATGAACTGTACCAGTACACCCAACCTCTTTATACATACAGGCTCTTGGTATCATCTGGTATACACAAATGATGGAAGTGTATCTAAATTCTATGTTAATGACAGTTTAATTTCATCCAACAGTGGCACTATAACCTTTAATAACAATGATCTCTATCTTGGCAGATACTTTAGTATTGGTAGTACCCCTTATTGGTTGAATGGGATTTTAGATGATATTCGTATATACAATAGGGCTTTAGACAGTAGCGAAGTAACTACTTTATACTATCTGCCCAATCCAAATATTGCAACGCCTCCTATAATCGTAGATTCTTCCAAATGCAATGCCCAGTTAGTAATCTCTGGCTCCCCTACCAACAAACTTTTTCAAACTTCAGCCTTCTTAAATAATCCAAGTGCTGGTCCCAATGGAGATACCTCTGGCACCGAATTATATGCCTTTGCTTGGACTGCAAACAGCATAAATATTCCCAACTATAATGGGAGATCGCTTATAAAATATGACATCAGTCAAATTCCAACAGGTGCGATTGTAAAAAGTGCAAAACTGTATTTGTATGCAAAATTGCAAAACATTAATGGCGTGTTACATAGCCCTACTTATGGAACAAACAACACCGCTTTGTTACAAAAAGTAATTACACCTTGGACCTTAGATAACGTTAATTACTACACAAATTTAGTTGTAGACACAGCTAAAGAAGTTGTATTGGCCGAAAGCACTAGTCCTGCCCAAAACTATGTTGCCGACCTTACTGCTTATGCTCAAAGTTGGGTGAATAACCCTACAAGCAACAATGGATTACTTTTTAGGATGCAAACAGAGAACGACCCCTACAATTCTATGATATTCGAATCGGGGCTAGCATCTGATACAAGCAAAAGACCGCGATTAGAAATTTGCTATACCATTCCACCTCCGGTGGATACAACACATCAAACAATTACGCTCTATGGTGATAGTAATAACACAGGTTTTAAAGGGGTTGTGATAGTAAAAGATTCACTTTTAGGGCTTAATATAGATACGACTGGCGGACAAATCTGTGCTTACTCTTGGGGTGAAGATAGTATTACTATCACATACAAAAATGGATGGTCTATCATTCAATATGATGTAAGTCAAATACCGCCAACAGCAGTCATTGATAGTGCCGCCATATACTTCTATGCCAAATTGGACAATTTAGATTGTGCAACAGGAAGCCCAACAATTGGTCCAAACAATGAAGGTATACTGAATAGAATACTAGATTATTGGGAAACAGGAAATAACCAACATGCACCTATTGTAACAATTGATTCTTTAACCCCAGTTGATTTACCCGCAAGCTCTTCCCCTACCGAAGACTATAAAGCAAATATTACTTCCTTTGTAAAAGCTTGGGTAAAGAATCCCTCTAGCAATCATGGAATGACTCTAAGACTAAAAAATACAGATGCTGGTAACAACTCTTTGATATTCGAATCTAGCAAATCTGCTAATAAGGCTAAGAGACCAAAGTTGTCTATCAGCTACACAGTACCTAAATCTTTACCAATTGTTCTTAGATCATTTACAGCAAGTGTCCTTACAAATCCCTATACACTGATAAATTTTGCTACAACTAATGAGGAAGATGCTACCACTATAAACATAGAAAGAAGTTATAACAATGTCGATTTCGAATTAGCGACCACTTTTAGAGCTACAGGAAACAATGGGTTGAACAACTACAGTTTCACAGACAAAATACAAACAACTGCCCTTAGAGTATATTATCGTTTGAAAGTTTTAAATAAAGACGGCAGCTATAGATATAGCAATATCATTGATTTATCACTTTCTAGTAACCAGAAAAATATGTCTGTTAGTATTTATCCAAATCCTATTCACAATACTCCTTTAAATGTAAATTTATATTTACTAAAGGAGGAAACAGTAATATTAAAGGTGTATGCTATGAACGGCAGATTGATGTTAGAACAAAAAATACAAGGAAATAAAGGACAGAATCTTATTAGCTTAGATAAATTTAGAATACTTAATGGGGGTATTTACACTTTAAACATTATAAGCAATAGTGAGGTTTTTAACCAGAAAATTATAAAAATTATGGATTAATTACCAACTAAGTAATCTCTTTTACTGGCTAAAAGTTAATACAAAAGGGTAGTTGCTTTTTAAAAGAAGTATCTACCCTTTTATAATTTTATATAACAAGATGCAATAAAAGTCGTTATTTTAGCGCACATTTAGTTTAAATTAAAATTTTTTGATTCAATAGATAATTAAAAAAACATTAAAAAAATACCCCATAAGAACTCTTTTTTTATTACATTGCGGCAAATAATTTAAATGGCTTATGAACAATAACAACACATATCTGCTTAAATTGTCTCTTTTATGCAGTGATTTTGCTATTATCAATTTCACTTACTTTCTATCCTACATCATTACCTCTCTCATAAGTAAACTTCATCAATCTTTTTTCATAGAAACTATTTTGGCTTTCAACATCAGTTGGCTGGCATCTGGTCTTATTACTAGCATTTATAGCAATTATACAATGCGAACATTAGAGAGCGTTCTCCGGAGTACTATACAAACAAGTTTGTTGCATTTCATGTTCTTTTCTTCTTTCATTTTATTTTTTTACAGTACACATGTACGTTTCAATTTACTATTAGTAAGCGCCGTGCTATTGGTATTCTTACTTTCAATGAGTAGAATTTACCTTACTTACATCATCGAATTTATTGCAAAGAAGTCTCGTCTAAATAAAAGAATTGCAATTGTTGGCCACAATGAGATGGGAGTTAAACTAGCTAACTATTTTATTGATCATACTTCAATTTATTCTTTTCACGGATTTCTAGATGTAAAACCTTCAGCCAAAGGAAGTGAACATGAAAGTATTGTAAGAACATTAGGAGACTGCGTGGATTATGCAGTAGAAAACAATATTAACGAAATATATTCCACCATCTTACCTGATCAGAATGAAGCAATACAAGAATTAATTGAAAGTGCTGAAAAGAATTGTGTACGTGTAAAATTTGTCACACCTACAAACAATTTAAGCTCAAACTTTTATCAACTAGAATATTTTGATAATATTCCGATAGTAAGCCATCGCCCTGAACCCCTTCACAACCTGAAAAACAGATTAAAAAAACGTATTTTCGATGTACTATTCAGTCTGTTGGCAATTACACTCGTACTTTGGTGGCTAATACCTATTGTAGCTATTATTATAAAGCTTAACTCAAAAGGACCTATATTTTTCAGTCAACTTAGAAGTGGCAGAGATAATAAACCATTTTTGTGCTTTAAGTTTAGAAGTATGACAGTTAACAAAGAGAGTAACCTGTTACAAGCCACAAAAAACGATTCTAGGGTAACTACTGTAGGTCGGATACTTCGAAAAACTAGTTTGGATGAGTTCCCACAATTCTTCAATGTACTTAGAGGCAATATGAGTATAGTTGGACCAAGACCACACATGCTGAAACATACAGAAGAGTATAGTGCTTTGGTGGATAAGTATATGGTTCGACAGTTCATGAAACCCGGTATCACAGGTTGGGCTCAGGTAAATGGTTATCGTGGCGAAACATCTGAAACAATAATGATGGAAAAAAGAGTAGAACACGATATCTGGTATATGGAAAACTGGAGCCTGATGTTAGATATCAAGATTATCTTCATGACGATCATAAATATCTTCAAAGGAGAGTCTGCCGCTTTTTAATCCTTAAAAAACTAATCTGGCATTTATAGTAACTCCATCAAATACGATGAAGAAAAAAAGTACCGTTTTAGGTATGGTAATATAATCGAGTCATTAGGTTTTATATATTCTAAATTTGCTTTTAATCCTGTAACCTTTATATCCACGTCATTTAGTTGAGGGATATATATACTTCAAAACGACAATACTCTGCGTCCTAAAAGTGAAACATTATTCCAAACATAAATCTTTTCTCTCTTTTTCTTTGTGTAAATGAAGCTATGCTCCTTTGCGGTTATTATTTCCTTTCTTCTTAACCAAACGACATTAGATTGATTTCCCACAGAAGACCATACCCTAAATCTCATCCCATGTAATTGCAAATAAGACAGAATTAAGTCTTATTTTTTAAATTAATTGCAGAAAATATATTTAATATCTGAATATTTCTCTATTTTCGCCCTCCGCCTAAAGCGTGGATATTTAATTAATTAAAAAAAGATTGTTATGTCTATTCCCGTTGTTGATTTATCTGAGTTTTTAAGTGGTGATGCTACACTAAAGGATAGTTTTGTACAAAGCCTTGGTTCTGCGTACGAAACAGTAGGGTTTGTTGCGGTAAAAAATCATGGATTACCAGATGCACTCATTTCTGAAATCTATGAATATGTACAAGCTTTTTTTTCGCTCCCAACAGAAGAAAAGAATAGATATCAAATCCCAGAATTAGCTGGACAACGTGGCTTTACTAGTTTCGGTACAGAACATGCAAAAGGTAGTGATGCGCCCGATTTAAAAGAATTTTTTCAGTTTGGTCAGATAGTAGATACCAACGATCCAATGAGGGCAATCTATCCAGACAATGTAAAAGTAAACCAAATCCCAAAGTTCAATCCCACATTAGAAGAAGCTTACCGCTCCTATGAGAAAACGGGTAAGGCATTGTTACAAGCAATTGCTTTATATCTTGGTCTCGACGAACACTATTTTGATAAACATATCGAAAAAGGAAATTCAATTTTACGCTGTATACATTACCCTCCTATTACACAAGCTCCCAAAAATGCAATGCGTGCTGAGCAACACGAGGATATCAATCTGATAACCTTATTGGTAGGCGCATCGGCTGATGGGCTGGAGATTTTGAGTAAGAAAGGAGAATGGGTTGCAGTAACTGCATTGCCCGATCAAATTGTAGTGAATGTGGGTGATATGTTACAGCGTCTCACCAACAACAAACTAAGAAGTAGCACACACCGGGTTGTTAATCCTCCGGAAGCAAAGTGGGGAACACCTCGTTTTTCTATGCCATTCTTCTTACATCCTAAAAGCGAGATGAGTTTGTCATGCTTGGAACATTGCATAGATGATACACATCCAAAGCTATATACAGATATAACTGCAGGTGAATATCTAGACGAAAGATTGAGAGAAATAGGACTAAAGAAATAATAGTTTTTACTCGCAAAAAGTTTAAAAGCCTAGGATGGAGGAAATTGTTAAATTGTACTCTATTCTTGGCTTTATTTTTTTCTTTCTTGCAAGCATATACTCATTAATAAATAGCGACACCTAATTAACATTTGATAGCTATTTTTGCCCGATGCAAAAACAACGTTCAGTAGCCTTTCATACACTCGGCTGCAAACTAAATTTCTCTGAGACATCTACTCTATCCAGACTATTGGAGCATGAAGGTTTTGAGAAAAAACACTTTGATGAAACTGCTGACATATACGTTATAAATACCTGTTCAGTAACTGATAATGCAGACAAAGAATGCCGACATCTCGTAAGAAGAATTCAACGTAATACACCCGAAAGCCTAGTTGTAATTACCGGATGCTATGCACAACTAAAACCTCAAGAAATAGCTTCCATACCAGGTGTTGATCTTGTTTTGGGTGCGTCTGAAAAATTTAATATCGTAAAACACTTATCTGAACTTTCCAAAGGTGATAGCGCCAAAATATGTAGCTGTGAAATAGATGAAGTAACAGGATTTAATGCGTCCTTCTCCGCGAATGATCGTACCAGAACCTTTCTTAAGGTACAAGATGGCTGTGATTATACTTGTTCTTTTTGTACCATTCCAAAAGCCAGAGGAAAGAGCAGAAGCGACACTATTGCAAACGTATTAGAAAATGTAAAAGAACTTGCTAAAACACAAGTAAAAGAAATTGTGCTTACTGGCGTAAATCTGGGAGATTTCGGCAAAGGGCCAGAGGGAAATAAAAAAAATAATGAAGATTTTTTAACCCTATTAGAACAATTAGATGAAGTTAGAGGTATTGAACGCTATCGTATATCATCCATTGAACCTAACTTACTTACCAACGAAATAATAGAGTTTGTTGCTAAAAGCAAAAAGTTAATGCCTCACTTTCACATACCGCTTCAAAGCGGAAGTAATACCATGTTGGCAGCTATGCGTCGTAGGTATAAAAGAGAGTTATACACTGAAAGAGTTGCATTTATCAAGCAACTTATGCCGCATTGTAGTATAGGCGTAGATGTAATTGTTGGATTCCCAGGCGAGACAGAAGAACTATTTAAAGAAACCTTCGACTTTTTGCATAGCCTAGACGTCTCTTATTTACATGTATTTACGTATTCTGAAAGAGAAGGTACAGATGCACTCAATTTGAAGCCTGTTGTGCCAATAAGTATTCGAAATGAACGCAATAAAAAACTAAGAAACCTTAGCTATATGAAGTTGCAATATTTCACCCAACAACATGTAGGCAAACAGCGAAAGGTATTGTTTGAAAAGTATAATAAAGATGGGATAATGGAGGGCTACTCGGACAATTACATTCGCATTGCAACACCTTATAGAAAAGAATGGGCTAATGAAATTGTAGAATGGGTTATTTAGTAGGGGTTATCTCGATGTCTTTCTAAAGCCGTTAATATTCAACAATTGAGCATAGCCATAGGAAAGCAAGACAACCATTTCGAACCTGGGTGTAAATAATTTGTACCTATTAAATACAAAAAGAATTACGGAGAGAAGCGACAAAAAGGAGGCTGGAAGAAAGTATTTTATACTCAACCTTTTTTTACTATTACTATCCAAAATATTGGTAGCAAATCCTACTGTAAGAATAAAACTTTCTATAAATAGTACAAAGGGTGTCTTGAATGATAATATATAACTATGACTTATAAATTGAAAAAACATGAAATAAATCAATACACAGCCCAAAGAAAAAGTAATAGAGGGAAATACAGCCTTTGATAGGTTAATTTTTCTAATTTTAGCATAACAAAGCATGTAAAAAACGTTTGCTATTATACAAGCTCCTAAGCATATTAACAATGGATTATCTTTTTCGATACCGTTTCTGGTGTCACCAATAATAAATATCCTAAAAATATCTGATACCCATAGAAATCCAATAGCCGTAAAAAAGTATGTAACAAGTAATTTGGAATGTGTTGGCTTGATATTTAAATACAAATATAAACCTAAAACTGGCATTAGTAATGCTCTAACGATTGAAGCTGCTAAAAAATATTCCTCAAAAATGAGTACGCAACCTGTTATGAGCATTATCCAATATAACAAAAATATCAACGTTCTTGCGCTATCCATTCATTGAGTTTATACTGCGAATGTATTAGAATTAAACATATGATATATTTTTTCTGCATAATTTAAATGGCACAATACTTTACACTCAAACGGCTAGTTTTGCAGGATGCTTACAGAACAAGAAGAGATGTTTGTAAAATACTGGGAAAAGAATAGAGAATCGGAACTCAAAAGTTTCAAACAATATATAAAAGGCTTATCCAGGGGACTTGCGATTGGGATAGCCATCATACTTTTAATAGCTACAGGCTGGTATAAACGTGCTAACATGGAAGCCAATAGCAAATTGAGTTTTACGATCTTCGCAATTGCCTTACTTGGTATTGCCGTATTTATGGCTTGGCTTTATAATAATTACAAATGGGAGATGAACGAACAACAATATCTAGAATTAATGGCGAAAAAGAAACGATTAGAAAGGGAAAACAAACCCGAGTTAAAAGAAGACATCCTGAATTAAGAAGATTTCCTCAATATCCTTTTTTAGCATTATTGCAATAACATCAAACTGTATCAATTCCCACTGTGGATGGAGATAGAGATAAGCCTCTGCTCCCGTTTTTAGATTTTTCATTTTGGCCTTACTAATACTTTCTTCTGGCTGCCCATATTTGTAATTTGTTCTTGTCTTTACTTCTACAAAATGAACCTTATTATTTAAACTTGCGATAATATCTATCTCCAGATGTTTATAGCGCCAGTTTCTTTCAATAATGTTAAAACCTTTCTTTTGCAAAAAGTTTGCAGCAATTGTTTCTCCTTTATCACCAACTTCTTTATTCTTCACGTATATTCGATTTTCTAATTGATAAAATATGGATCTGGCAGGAAAGGCATTCAACCTAAAAGGAAAAGTACAGCATTATGCATGGGGTGGTTACGACTATATTCCCCAATTAATTGGGTTCGACAATACCGAACATAAACCTTGTGCCGAATATTGGATGGGAGCGCACCCTTCTGCCTCTTCCATCATCAGTGATGGTGAAAACAATGTCTCTCTAAACGAATATATCACTAATAATCCCACTGAAACAATTAATAAGCAAGTTTTTGATAGATTTGGTGAATTACCTTATCTATTTAAGATATTGGATGTAAAAGATATGCTTTCCATTCAAGTACATCCCACCAAAAAGGAAGCAGAAAAAGGTTTCGATTTAGAGGAGGCTGCGGGCATTCCTATCTCTGCATCTAACCGGAATTATAAAGACAGGAATCATAAGCCCGAAGTTATGGTGGCCCTTAGTGAATTCTGGTTATTACATGGCTTTAAATCGGAAGAGGCACTTGAGAAGACCTTAGAGGACATAAAAGAATTTAATGTTTTAATTGGGCTTTTCAGACAAGAAGGTTACAAGGGATTATATCAGTTTGTGATGGAAATGTCTCAATCAAACATCGATACTTTATTATACCCATTAGTAGAAAGAGAATTAAGAAGAAAAGGTGCCAATGAACTAACCAAAGCGGATGCAGGTTGGTGGGTATGCAAATTGTTTGAAGATGGTCAGGAAATTAAAAACATTGACAGGGGGATATTCTCTATTTACTTTTTTAATATTGTAAAGGCAAATGCAGGCGAGGCTGTTTTTCAGGGAGCAGGAATACCACACGCTTATTTGGAAGGACAGAACGTAGAACTTATGGCCAACAGCGATAATGTGTTGCGTGGCGGACTAACCCCAAAGCATATTGATGTAACAGAATTGATGAAGCACACCTTATTCGAGCCTGTAACTCCTAATATTATGACAGGGACAGATATTGGCAATAATGAGGTACACTATCCTTGCCCGGTTCCTGATTTTGGCATTAAAAAGATAAGCTTACAAGGAAATATTCACCAATCGTACGCCTATTCATTAGAAATAATTATTGCGATAGAGGGTGGTGCTGTTTTAAACGGCAGTAGAAACTTGGTGATTAAACAAGGCGAGGCTGTAGCCCTATTTCCAGGCGAAAACTATACAATAGAGTCTAGTGGGAATTGTACGCTCTATAAAGCTTTTGTGCCTTCATAATTGATTTCTTATCACAAATAACAAATTACCCAATATGAATGATTCATCGCCTCCACTAACCCACTTTGATAAAGAGAAATTAAAAAGTCGTATTGGTAATAATGAAGCGTTATACCAACAATTTATTACCCTGCTGCTAAATACATTAAATGGACAAATTTCTACTATGCTTATCGAAATAAAAGAAGCTATTGCTACCGAGAATTTCGTACAGTTACATACATCAGCCCATAAAATTAAAGGCATAGCTCTTTCTTCTTCTTTCCAAAGACTAGCCCATCTAACTAGTACATTGGAACATACTACCGACAACAATAAAGAATACTTAGACCAAATATTGAACGATATTACTGCTGAGGTAACCCTACTAAAAACGATTGTTGCCTAATAAATCCTTGTATAGGCTTCTACTACACTTTCCCAACTGTGATCTATCTGCATCATGTGCTTACGCATTCTTTCCATCTGGGTTTTGTTTTTATATACCTCAATTGCCCTATGTATGGAGTGTGCAATATCATCTACCGTTGCATGATTAAATAAAATACCAAACCCTTCCCAATCTCCCATATCGGTCACCGTATCTATCAATCCACCTGTTCTGCGCACCATCGGTACTGTTCCATATCGCATGGCATACATCTGATTCAGTCCACAAGGTTCTACCCTACTAGGCATCAATAAAAAGTCTGCTGCTGCATATAGTTTATGACTCAATGCCTCGTCGTAACCAATAAAAGTATTGTAATAGCCTGGGTACTGGCTAGTAATATTAAATAATTGCGACTCCACATATTTGTCTCCACTTCCCAATATCATATAACTTGCTTTTCCTGCCTGGTGATAGAGCACATTCTTAAAAGCATTTGGTAATATATCTGCAGCCTTCTCTCCTACTAGTCGTCCAATAAATACAAATAGCGGCAATGTTTCGTCTAGCCCATATTCTTCACAAATCTTTTTCTTATTCTTTTTCTTTCCTGCTGTTACACCTTTAACAGAGAAATTATTAGTAAGGTAAGTATCTGTCTCAGGGTTCCAGACTTCATTGTCAATCCCATTCAAAATACCTACACACTTCCCTCTCTCAAATTCAAACAAAGCTTCCAATCCATTGCTTTTATAGCGCAACTCATTCATATAGCTTTGGCTTACTGTTGTTACCTTCCATGCGCACTTTATAGCACTTGCCAATGGATTAATATTATTATTCCAATCCAGATCGCCCCATTTAAAGCTGTCATAAGCAGGTAGATAATGGTATTTATCCCATCCTATATTACCCTGATACTGTGCATTGTGTATAGTAAGAACAGTCTTTACAAAAGCCAACTTTCTAAAAATAAAACAGTTCTTAACCATGAAAGGAATCAAACCTGCATGATAATCATGCACATTTATCACATCGGGATTGTGCTGCCAAGAACTTAACCAAGTTAAAACAGCAATCTGAAACGCAATAAAACGTTGCGGATCATCATTATATCCATAAATGGTTTCTCTATCCAACAAACCATTAATATCTACCAAGTACAAATCGAATCCTAAGTTATTCGTCTTTTCCTTTATGATAGTGAATTCAAAGTAGTATTCACCCAAATAGGCACTCCCTTTGTAGTCTACCACCCACTCATTGGTATATAAAAACTTGGTTCGATACATCGGCATGACTACTTTGGCAAAATGCCCCGCTTTACACTGATATTTTGGTAATGCCCCTACTACATCTCCTAACCCGCCCGCTTTTGCAACTGGATAACACTCGGCACTCACGTGAATTATTTCCATAAAATTGGTTATTAATCGTACTGAAATTTGTTTTAAACAGGATGTAAATGTAGGGTTTATCTTTATTTGAATGATTAATTATAGACGCTGCTTATTTAATGAGCGGAAACATTGTGCGTATTGAGTGAGTGGTGAGTGGTGAATAGTGCGTGAGGTTAATCAGGCTTCGCCATGAAAATTCTTTCTATTCACCTTCTTTAACTAAATGCCTCCACTTTTGTTCTACATTTGATTCGATTACACAATTATGGCAAAAGCATCAAAGACGACAGCATCAATTCCCACAACTACGACTATTATTTCGGAACCTACAGAATACATTGAGGTCTTTGGTGCAAGGGAACACAACCTTAAAAACATTGACATCTCTATTCCAAAAAACAAACTCGTTGTCTTTACAGGGGTTAGCGGCAGCGGAAAGTCTTCGCTTGCTTTTGATACTATTTACAACGAAGGGCAACGTCGTTACATGGAAAGCTTTAGTGCGTATGCTCGTCAGTTTATGGGCGATATGGAACGCCCCGATGTAGATAAAATTACCGGACTAAGCCCCGTTATCTCCATAGAACAAAAGACTACTGGCAAAAATCCTCGCTCTACGGTGGGCACTGTTACAGAAATATACGACTTCCTGCGTTTACTATATTCCCGTATTGGCGAAGCGTATAGTTATAACACCGGCAAAAAGATGTTGAAGTTTAGTGAAGAGGAGATTGTAGAAAACATCTTTGCTAAATTCAATGAAAAGAAGATAGTCATTCTTGCACCACTCATCAGAGGGCGTAAAGGACATTACCGTGAACTGTTTGAAGATATCCGTAAGAAAGGTTTTCTGAAGGTGCGTGTGGATGGCGAGCTATTGGATATTACTGCCAAGATGCAGCTGGACCGGTACAAAATTCATGATATTGACGTGGTAATAGACCGTCTTCCGGTAACTGATGATATGAAAGTGCGCCTCAGCCAAAGCGTTCAACAAGCATTGAAGATGGGTAAGGAGTTGATGTTTGTGCTGCCCCTGCCCCCATCCCCTAAAGGGGGGAGCGACTTGCATCCCCCCCCTTTAGGGGATGGGGGCGCGAACGGAGGGGGTGCGGTTATGTACTCCAAACAATTGATGTGTCAGGATACAGGCATCAGCTACGAAGAACCTTCTCCGAATGCCTTCTCTTTCAATTCGCCTTATGGTGCCTGCCCTACCTGCAAAGGATTGGGCAATGTATACACGGTAAGTATGGAAGCCGTTATTCCTGATTATTCTAAATCTATCCGAGAAGGGGGCATCATCCCTTTGGGTGAAAAGAGGGATACCTATCTGTTTAGAAGCGTGGAGACTTTAGCCAAAAAGAATAAGTTCAGTACAGATAAACCCATCAGCGAATTATCTCCCGCTGCTTTGAATCTGGTGTTGTATGGCAATCCAGAAGGTATCAGCGAGGAAGTTTTGGACTTTGAAAACATACCTGAATCTGACCCTTACACCTCTGTCTTTGAGGGAGTCATACCCATGTTGAAACGTTGGTTTGCTGGGGCGAGTAGTACCGAAACCATGCGCGATTGGGTAGAGAAGTTTATGGAACTAAAGAATTGTCCTAGTTGCAATGGACAAAGATTACGTAAGGAAAGTCTATGGTTTAAGATTGATGAAAAGAATATTGCAGACATCAGTAACCTGAATCTGGATAAATTACAGGTATGGTTTACCGATCTGGAAGACCGCTTGTCTACCAAACAAAATACCATTGCTAAAGATATTTTAAAGGAGATCAGAGAGAGACTACAGTTTCTATTAGATGTAGGCCTTACTTACCTCACCATCAATCGCCCGTCTAAAACATTAAGTGGTGGCGAGAGTCAGCGGATACGTTTGGCAACACAAATAGGTAGTCAGTTACAAGGGATTACGTATATATTGGATGAACCTAGTATTGGTTTGCACCAACGTGATAACCATCGGTTGATAATGGCTTTACAAAACCTGCGAGACATTGGCAACAGTGTATTGGTGGTGGAACATGACAAAGACATAATGCTGGCTGCCGATTATCTGGTAGATATCGGTCCCAAAGCGGGACGACACGGTGGTAGTATTGTGGCACAAGGAACCCCGCAACAAGTACTGGAAAGTGGTAGCGATACTGCTGCCTACCTCAACGGCACAAAAGGTTTGGAGATACCAAAAGAAAAACGTGAAGGAAATGGAAAAACGCTTGAACTAAAGGGTGTAGTAGGTAATAACTTAAAAGGCGTTAATGTTTCCTTTCCTTTAGGCAAACTGATTGTAGTAACGGGTGTGAGTGGCAGTGGTAAGTCTACCTTAATCAACGAGACCCTCTACCCTATCCTATCCAAGCACTGTTATAATAGCCGTACCAACCCCATGGAGTTTAAGAGTATCAGTGGATTGGAGGCAATAGATAAGGTAATTGAGATAGATCAATCACCAATTGGTCGTACCCCACGTAGCAATCCTGCTACCTATTGTGGGTTCTTTACAGACATCAGGACGTTGTTTGCCGCCATCCCCGAAGCAAAAATAAGGGGGTATGCAGCAGGGCGTTTCTCGTTTAACGTAAAGGGAGGCCGGTGCGATGTGTGTGAAGGTGGCGGCATGCGTACCATCGAAATGAACTTTCTACCCGATGTGTATGTGCACTGCGAAAAATGCAATGGCAAACGCTATAATCGAGAAACGTTGGAGATTCGTTACAAAGGAAAATCTATCAGCGATGTATTGAATATGACTGTTGATGAAGCCACCGATTTCTTTCAGCCTGTACCTTGGTTATATCGCAAGATTAAGGTATTGCAAGATGTAGGTTTGGGCTACATCACCCTCGGACAAAGTGCGGTAACCCTAAGTGGCGGAGAAGCACAACGGGTGAAGTTGAGTACCGAACTAGGAAAGAAAGATACAGGTAAAACCTTCTATATACTAGATGAACCCACTACAGGGCTTCACTTTCAGGATATTCAGCACCTGATGGAAGTAATTAATAAACTGGTAGACAGAGGCAACTCTGTTTTGATTATAGAACATAACCTAGACGTGATAAAAATGGCCGACCATATTATTGACCTTGGTCCC
The DNA here is from genome assembly GCA_903883945.1 of uncultured Chitinophagaceae bacterium. Lineage (GTDB taxonomy): Bacteria > Bacteroidota > Bacteroidia > Chitinophagales > Chitinophagaceae > Parasediminibacterium. The sequence continues at coordinate 32,348 of CAISCV010000080.1, forward strand.
GAAGGTGGAGACGGTGGTGGTAAGATTCTCTTTGAAGGCACTCCCGAAGCAATGATAAAGAACAAAGTAAGCCATACGGCCAGGTTCTTGAAAATGGAAATGAAAGCTTGAAAATAATGAATGTAATAATGTACAAATACATAAAATATAAGTTATCTGTTATTGCTTTTCTACTGATTGGGTTTGGGGCTTTGTATGCAACCCCTACTCCATTAAAATTAAAAGATACCCTTGTTAGTATAGATTCATCGGGGCTTGATAATGAGTATGTTTCCGTAACAAAGAACGTTTCTAATGTGGGCAATTTAAAAGAGGGCGCCTATTCATATAGGATAATTGTTGCGCTAACAAATACAAAAATAAATAGCAACAGAGGGGTTATAAACCTGAAAAGGGGTGAAACAGTTGTATTCTCAGCCAATGACGTCTACCAATTACTTACAGGCGAATATTTTGAAGTATCCGTAAAAAAGAACCATCCAAAACCTGTTGCACCCAAGGTTTGGCATGAACCGGGTAAAAACAATACTGTTTTTGAGAATGATGAATTTCGCATTTTCGAAGAGCGGTTAGCTCCCGGTGGAGTGAGAGCGTTGCATAGTCATTTGGAAAGAGTGGTTGTACGATTAAATAATGTTCAGCTAACAGATCCAAGATTTTTTCCAATAGGAGAAGCAGGAAAAGGTATTCAGGTACCTAATACCATAAAATTTGCACCCCCTATGGAGCATGTTGTTAAAAACCTGGGTTCCATTCCTTTATTTAATATTGTAATTGAATTTAAAGTCCCCAAATATTAAGAGCCTGTTTAAATTTTGTTTCTTAGAATTGCTATAGATTGTTTTTGAGCGAAACAAGGCAATTTTTACAGCCGAAATCGGGCATCTTCGGCGAAAAAATTAACGAAGTTGCAGCCAAAAAGAAGCATAGCAAACTATTGAAATAAATTTTAAACAGGCTCTAAGTAATAAGCATAAAAAAAGTCCCTCGAAAGTTTTTCTTCGAAGGACTTTTTTTAGTTCTAACCACTAAGTACTAACCACTTTTACAATACTTTTATCGTAATATCTCCTTTTATTCTTTCGTCGGGGTTACAGATATTCAGGAAGCTTTCTTTGGTATTATCACCCATGTCAACAAGGTTATAAATACCGTCACTTTCGGGAGGTATTGATACAAACTTAGTACCTACTAAGCCATATCTTGAAACCGACAAAAATATTTTCATAGTGTTATTGGCTCTGCTGATTATCTGAAACTGTTGTGTAAGCGGATTTGCGAAAGTACGTTTGAGGCCATTTTTGGTTGAAAACTTCTTCACCTTCAGGTTAAAAACTATCTGTGGCTTATTAGTTAAATAAGCTTCATCAAAATATTTAGCTGCCAAAGCGGGATTGGCTTTGTAGGCATTAATTAGCAATCCATAGTTGCCTTCTATCTCATCGCACATTGCTATGCGGGCTGTTTCTACAGCAGCGCTATCAGTGATAGTCGATTCTTTAGAGGTTCCTTTGGTGCCATAAGCCAACAGCATAGCGGTGTAGAATGTTTGTATTACTATTTTTACTGCGGCAAGGCTTGCGTCTGTGCCAATGGTGGTAAGCAATGTTTTCACAGCATTTACCCTGTTCTGCTGTTTGCCCTTGTTGAGGGTTGATTTTCCTTTGGAAAACAATTCTACCCATCGGATGCTTCCTTCGTTGTACACCACCTCAATGGCTGTTTGCCATTTCTTTACTTCTGCAGGCATCGCATCCAATATCTGCGTGAAAGACAAAACGTTACCCCCTTGTATGTCTGATTGACTGGCGTGTGCTACCCTTGCTGCTTCAAAAATGTCGTACTTAGGTTTTACATTGTTGTAACAGGTGAGTGCAATGGCCGATGTGGTGCTGTCTGCAAACAAGCTGTTGCAATGATTTAACCCAAATTCGGATGCTGCGGTGAAGTTGCCTCTTGTGGAAGTTTCGAAACGATTAACGAATAATCCTATTGGTTTGTCTGCCATGATACAAGTTTTGAAAAATGAATAAATACTTTTTCTACTCCAACTGTAACTAGGGAAATGAGGGGGCAGGTTTAGTTGTCGACCTAACTTAGATAATTAAGTTGCAAATGTAGCCTATTAGAAGTGGGGAATAGGGTATTTAGAACAATTAGGAAAAATAAATATTTATTAACGTTCCCGAAATCCTGCGGCGTCATTTCGAGGCACGAGAAATCTCACCGGATATTGGGAGCGAAATAGAAGAATGAGATTTCTCCTAAGGTCGAAATGACGGTCGTTTTGTTTTTTAACGTTCCAGAAATCCTGCGGCGTCATTGTAAGGCACGAGAAATCTCACCGAATATTGGGAGCGAAATAGTAGAATGAGATTTCTCCTAAGGTCGAAATGACGGTCGATTTGTTGTTTAACGCTCCCTAAATCCTGCGGCGTCAATTAGTGTGCTTGGAATTCGAAATAAAATACAAATGCAGTTCCTTTACTTTTTGGAGTTATAAAAATTGAAATGAAAAAAACCTACAA
>CAISCV010000081.1 GCA_903883945.1 uncultured Chitinophagaceae bacterium
AATTAACGGGTAATGAGTCTTTAGTTATTTTCTTTTTCACCCTCCGGGACTTATTCCGCTCCAGTTATTTTTTTTCACAGCCGCCGCTGGACGAAGCTTATAAAAAATAAGTTATGCAAAAGCAGCTTCACATTGTCACCCGTTCTTGTTTGTCAGTTTGCCCTTTCAGTAGTGGGTTGTTTCCTGTGCCTCTTGTTCCGCACTCAGTGTTCAGTAGGCATTTTCGTAGGTTGCCAGTCCACTTTCGTCCATTGCCTGGTGTTTCAGTTCGCAGGTTGGCAAGTGGTTGGTTTGTTTGGTGTTTTCCATCAGGTCGCCGTCAGTTTTCAGCATTTCCCTTCTAGGGTTTTGTTAGCTGCCTTTCCTTCGGGTTAGGCAGCTTCTTTTTTTCTTTTCACACCTTTAGTGGAAGGGGGTGTGCATAAAAAAAGCCCACCCGAAATGGGTAGGCTAAACTTATAATATTCCCTTTGTTGGGGCTAGGTTTTACGCTACTTGAATAATTGCCAAGGCATTGTAAGCACCATTGTTCAACACATATTGAACTCCATTCACAGACTGAAAAAACTCTACAGCCAATAGAAAGAACCCTGTAGCAGTACCCGCAGGTACAGCGGCAGGTGTTAGTGTTACTGTTGTTGCAGCCTGCCCAATAGGAAGATTTGTTGAGTTCGTAAATTCAATTTCTGTAGTGTTAGCCACAAAATCAACTTTAGACCATGCACCTCTCAAAGTAACGTGCGTTGCGCCCGCAGGGCAAGAAATATCAGTAGCTGGTACAAGACCAACCAAAGCAATTACACCTGTTACTGTACTTACAGTGTAAGTTTTAAACAGGATCGAAGCAAGAGGTGCATTCATATTGAAATCAAAGCCTTGCATCAATACTTTACCCGGAGCGGTTGCAATACCTGCACCTACATTTCTTTTACCTCTCAAAGAAAGCAAATCATGATTTTTAACCAAGCTCATTACTTGCGTCACTCTCGATGTTACCCTGTTGTCAGAGGCAGTCATCATTAAGTTTCTAACAGCAACCCTTAGCAACTTACCAGCCGCAGCCGCATTTCCAAATTCCGCTCCGTTCTCCCTCACACGGATAAAGTTCGGGTCGGTAGCAATCCTTTGTTTGCTAACACCACTTTTGGTTTTTACTAGGTGTCCATCCTGTGTTTTGTAAAAAGTCAGTTCATCTAAAGTTCCCTGAATCTTCAATAAGCCTTTTAACCGTGCCATAATATTTTATGTTTAAAATGATTCAATAAAGCAGTATTTATGCTACTATTTACCAAAGCTAAACACTACTTTAGTTCATTTGGCAAAGTCACTTCCGCAATAAGTCATTCCTGCCGATATAGCCATAAAGCAATCATTTAGCCAACTAATATTATTAGTATCTTCGCAATAGCTAATGTATAGGTCACCTATGGCTTAAGTATGGCTAAAGTATCAAATTAATAATTGTTATGGAAAGGATTTGTATTTATCCCAAAGACATTCAAGTAGTTACTGGTAAAAGTGAACGGTACGGGCGTAATATCATATATCAGATAAAAAAGAAGTACGCTAAAGAGAGCCATCAATTGGTAACACTAGAAGAGTTTTGTACTTATACAGGTCTATGCCTTCTATCAGTAAAAAAGGCTTTATTATAATACTTAAACATACCCCCACTATGGTTAGAAACCCAGCGGGGATATTAATAAGATGATTAAGCTACTTTTCTAACTTTAGGTATCGTTGTTTTCTCAAGCATTTTAACTGGTAAAATAGCTTTTAACTCATATATACGCTTAAAACTTGCCAATAATTGGTTTGAAAACTGTCTTACAGGGGTCACACAATACAACTTCACTACATAACAGAATCCCTGTAATTCTTTGATTTACGGGGATTTTATTTTGTTATACTTCGCTTATAAAGCTTTCCTTTGGATTTTACTTCGCCAATCTTTCACCAAAAAACTTTGAAGTATATGGCATGGGGCAAGCTAGATAATAAGAATATCAGTTTAAAAGGCAAGTAGATTGGCATTTGTGAAAGTAAAGTATATGGCAGGATTCAAACAGTTTTTCCTTCAATCTATACTTCTAACGGCTCTCTTTATTTACCCCGCTACCACATGTCAAATCAAGAAGTGAGATGGACTCGCTACTACCGCACAGTCTTTGAATTGTTCCTTCGCTAAGGATAATTTGTTAAAACCTGCCTAGCAAATTCAGTATCACTTTTGTTTCTCGTTACCAATATCAATACATATCAAATTCTTTTACCGGGTTACACTCTTTCTCCCATGAGTAACACTAGAGCTTACGAGAGTAACAATAAAGTTTCATAAATATCTAAAAAAGGACAAAGAACAACGATTCTAATTAGAAAAGTAACCAATATGCTGGCACTACACCGTATAAAAAAATGGTATTTGAAAAAAATGGTGAAAAACAATGAAAGTAGAATAAATTCGACAGGGAGAACTGATTTATGAATAAGATATGGATATAATTGGTAGTTTATTAAGGGTTATGTGTGCCTTCGAAGATGATGGTTCAAGATGTGGATATGACAGCAATGAATTAATCGTTAAATTGTTTGTTAGTCATAATAAGCCCAATTTGTTCCCAAGTATTAATAAAAACTATCAGCACAAACATATAAATATTTATTACTTAAGTTCCTAGGGATATTATGCAACAACCAAGAATATTTTTGGGCCTTTTGAGGCAAAAGGGGGGGGGCAAAAGGGTTAGGTATTAACACTCCTTTTGGGCAGGTTTGGGGATGATACATTCTTCAAATGGAAAGGGAAATGGTGTTATGTATGGTGAAATTATCTAAGCATCAGATACAATCGTATGCGTGATTGTTTCATAACAATTGTTAACTACGAGAAGGAAGGTTTGATGCAGGATTTTTTGGTTTTTAAAGGGATTTAAAATCTTATTTTAACTCCCTGTTTATCTATTTAGAG
>CAISCV010000082.1 GCA_903883945.1 uncultured Chitinophagaceae bacterium
ACCTGACAAAAAATCTCAATCAATCTTAAGGAATTCAATAACATGGAAATACTTTTCCATGGTAACGAATTGGTCGTATTGGTAAGTATTTATACTTCTCATATTGGAATGAAAAAAGAATAACATCCAAAACTCACGTTATTTAGTTTGTAAATACAATTTTAGAAAAAACAGGCGTTCCTTATCTCTTAAAATCGCTCTTTCAACCATTTATTATACCCCACTAAATATTAAGCTTATAGCACCATCTTTTTAGTTTTCCTTCGAAGTCAAACGGGGTTGTTGCCCTTGTAATGTTTTTAATAGTAGTGGCTTTAATGGCCGTTGCATCTATTACGAACTTTGAGAAATTGGTACTGAAGTAGATTGTCCCTCCAGTTGTGGTTGCTGCAATTACATCATTTAATAGCTCCACATGATCCCGCTGAATATCAAGAAAGTCCTTCATCCGTTTACTGTTACTAAATGTAGGTGGATCAATAACAACCAAATCAAAACTATTGGGTGGTAAGGTTTTTAGGTATTGTTTTACATCGGCATGAATAAAATAGTGTTTAGAATCATCCTTTAAGGCATTTAATTCCATATTCTGTTCAGCCCAATTCAGGTAATTTTTAGATAAATCTACTGTAGTAACTGATAGCGCATCCTCGGCTGCGGCATATACTGAAAACGAACCTGTATAAGCAAACAAATTCAATATACGCTTTCCTTTGCTTTCATTACGCACCATTTGCCTCGTTATCCGATGGTCTAAGAACAAACCTGTATCGAGATAATCGGTCAAGTTTACCAAAAACTGTAGTCCTTGTTCAGCTACTGAAAAGTATTCAGCTTTTGTATCGGTTTTCTCATATTGGTCTAGTCTGTTTGCTTTCCTTTTACGCTGTTTAATATATACGTTGGCATCAGCTACAGGAAGTAGGGCACATATCACAGCCACACATTCCTCTAACCATTGCTCGTGTTCCTCATCGGTCATACCATGACGACGAAGGTATTCGGCCAGATAAACTTTATCATCATATAACTCTATACAAAATGGGAATTCGGGTAGATCATGATCATACACCCGGTAACAAGTAATGTTTTGCCGATTGGCCTGTTTGCTTTTGTGCTTATACACTTTATGCAATCTATTCTGAAACATCACCAATTTCTCATTCATCGCTCAAAAGTATAGTTTGAACAGGCTTAGTAGACTTTTATATACTGAAAATAAAATATATAAAAAATGTAATTAATTAATATAAAAATCAATCCAAGCACTAGCCTTTACCCTTTCTTTGGTTTAGGATTCCGCTTCTTAATTACTTTCTTATCTATTGACTTTGAGTCAACAACTTCTACCGAATCTGTTTCAGTAGGTTTATTAACCCAAGCATAATCTAATTGGCGTTTATCTAGGTTGGCAGAGATTACTTTTATCCAAACCTTATCCCCCATCTTAAACTTCCGTCCGCTTCTTTTGCCTGCAAGGCTATAATCTCCTTCAACCAAGTAAAATTCATCCACATCACTCAAACTGATAATACTTACCATTCCCTCACACTTGTGTGCAACTGTTTCTACAAAAAATCCAAAACTTGCCACGCCACTGATTACTCCTTCAAAGTCCTCACCAACGTAGGACTTCATAAATTCTACTTGTTTGTATTTATTACCCGCACGTTCACATTCCATGGCAGCACGTTCACGCTCACTTGTTTGCTTGCACTTTTCGTCCATCTTCTTGTCTATGATGGGTTTGCCAATCAATATGCTTTCCAAAACACGATGTACCAATACATCGGGATACCTTCGGATAGGTGAAGTGAAATGACAATAGTGTTCAAACGCCAAACCATAGTGTCCAATGTCTTTTGTAGCATAAGCCGCTTTCGCCATGGTGCGTATTCCTAATTGTTCCAACACATGTTGTTCTGGTTTACCATGTACATCTGCTAACATCTGGTTGAAACTTGCAGCTATCTTTTCTGGCGAAGAGGTATTGAACTGATGTCCATATCTTTTTGCATATTCAATAAAGGGTTGCAATTTCTTTTCGTCTGGCTGGTCGTGCACCCGATAAGGAAAAGGAACCGGTTTATGATTTACTTCTGTTTTAAACACGGCTTCAGCCACTGTTTTGTTGGCAAGCAACATAAATTCTTCAATCAACTGATGTGCTTCTTTACTCTCTTTTACAACTATACCTATCGGTTTACCTTTTTCATCTAGCGTAAAGCGTACTTCTTGAGAGGAAAAATTGATAGCCCCTTGTGCAAAGCGTTGTTTGCGTAATTGTTTGGCAATATCGTTCAATACAAAAATCTCTTCTTTATAAATCCCCTCTCCTTTTTCAATAATCTCCTGCACATCTTCGTAAGTAAACCTATGATTTGAATGAATTACCGTTTTCCCCAACCAATATTGTTTTATTTCTCCTTTGGTGGTCAACTGAAAGATAGCCGAGAAGGTACATTTATCTTCATTCGGACGTAAAGAACACAATTCGTTCGAAATCCTTTCAGGCAACATCGGGTTTACCCTGTCTGGCAGGTACACAGAGGTAGAACGCTTGTAAGCTTCTTCATCTAAAGCAGTTTCTGGTTCTACAAAATGGCTCACATCGGCAATATGAATACCTATTTCGTAGTTGCCATTCTTTAGTTTACGGATAGAAAGGGCGTCATCAAAGTCTTTGGCATCTACAGGGTCAATGGTAAAGGTTAATATTTCTCTACAATCCTTTCGTTTCTTTATTTCGGCACTACTAATGGCATCAGGCAGTCTTAATGCTTCTTCCATAACGGTATCGCTAAAAGAAAGTGGGAAGCCTGCTTCGGCCAACAGTTCTTTCATAGCAGCATCATTCTCATCTTCTGGTTTCAGCAAACTAACTACTTCTCCTACTGGTTTCTTATCGTCTTTCCCCCATTCTACTAGGCGCGCAACCACCTTATCTTTATGTTTTGCTCCCTTTAATTTATCTAATGGGATAAACAAATCGGGCATGGGTTTATCGGTATCGGGCACAAAGAAGGCGAAGTTGGTAGATAGTTGTATATGTCCTATAAATTCATTCTGTTTACGGGTAACTACTTCGGTTATGCGCCCTTCTTTTCGTTTGCTAGCTAGGTTTTCTTTTACAATACGCACCCGAACAACGTCGCCATTCAAGGCTGTATTGAAATCGCCCGGCCTTACTAGCACATCTCCGCTTTTATCTTCAATCAAAACATAGCCAATCCCGCTACGTGTAATTTCGAGTGTCCCTTTCACCGTTGTTTGGTGATGGGTGTGCTTAGTCGTTTTATTTTTCTTTTTACTACTGCTACTCTTACTCATTGTGTTGGGGTTTTGAAATGCTGTTGATAAAAGATATTACCAACTTATTAAAATCTTCTCCTTCTTCGAAAAGGAATTTGTGCTTGATGGGCAATACAAAAATGGGCAACTGCGCCAATTCGTCGGTAAACTTCGCCAAACGTACTGCATCTTTCTCTGTAGTCAATATAAATTTTTCCTTGGCATCAATTCCTTCATACTTTTCTTTGATCTCTCTGAGGTCATCAATAGAAAATATATGGTGATCGCTAAAGTTTTTTTGATAATAAGTATAGGCATACTTATGCAAATATTCTTTAATAGGCTTGGGATTGGCAATACCACAAACCAAAAACACTTCATCTGTTGTTTTGATGGCTCTCTTTTCTTTGTTCAATATATGATAAGGCATTCCATATTCTATAGTGGTAAAGAATACTCTTTGATGTGGCAAGGGCTTAATGGCTCGTAACAGTTTCTGTTTATTATCCTCCCATAAATCGGCAGGGCATTTGGTAATTACAATTATTTCAGCCCGTTTCATAGAGGCATGCTGGTCTCTTAGGTCGCCGGTAGGGAAAAAGAAATCGTGCACATACAGGTTACTATATTCTGTTAATACGATATTTAATCCCGGTTTTATATCCCGATGCTGAAAAGCATCATCCAGAATGATTGCATCCAAATCTGGCTGATCGTGCAACAATTGAGGGATGGCATCCATCCGCTCCTCTCCTACAGCAACCGCTATTTCGGGATATTTAAGGTGAAACTGCATCGATTCGTCCCCAATGTCCAAAGCGGTAGACTTATCATTTGCCAAAACATACCCCTTTGTTTTGCGTTTATAGCCCCTGCTTAGGGTTGCAATCTTATAAGTAGGATGCAGTAAATCTATCAGATACTCTACCATCGGCGATTTACCTGTACCACCTACCGCAATATTGCCCACACAGATTAAAGGAAAATTGAAAGGGACAGATTTAAGATAATTTCTATTAAACAACCAGTTTCTAATTATCACCGCCAACCCATATAACAAGGCAAAAGGAAGCAATACGATTCGGAAAGATTTTAGAAAAACATTATTAATATTCATGTAAATATTCTTGTAACAAACGGTTCAAACGAAACAAAACTAAAACTCAAATACCTCTTCGGGCGTTATATAATAATTTAAAGGTATGTCAAAATCATCCTTATCGGCAATTATTTCCACAGGTGCAAAGTAATTGAATCCTATCAAAGTAACGTTTTCATTGCATTGAGAAAGGTATTTATCGTAAAAACCTTTACCATATCCCACCCTAAACCCATTTTTATCGCAAATAAGGTTGGGTACAAACACCAAATCTAAATCTAATGGATTAATTGGGGTTCCTTCTTTTGGTTCTGTCACACCAAAACTATTGGTGTTATAAATAGTGTCTTCATTAATTAATATGGCCTGCATGGTATTGTATTTAAAGTTGCTGACAGGATAAGCCAACTGCAAATTGGGTACAAAATGCCTTAGATAACCCGAAAAAAGGTGTGTATTGGGTTCAGCCAAATTTGCCATAGGCCAATAAGTTAGCACATTCTTCACCCCATCAAAGTTGAAAGTCTGTAATTGCAACAATAGTAAATCGTCCAGCTTCAACTTCTCTTTAGAGGAGATGTCTAGCCGCTTTTGTTTATAAATTTGCCTAAGTTCTTTCTTAGTCATAATCGTAATTTATAATTTATCTTTCAACCCAAGTGTAAAATTTTCGATTAAAAGGTATTTATAAAGCATTAAAAATGATTTTTAAAGCAATAAAAATGATTAATAATGCTTTATTAAAACCGAAACTGAATCACTATAAATACTTTAAAAGTCCTTCCCTCACCATTGCTGCCTGCTGCAAAACAAATGTTTTATCTACTTTTTCTGCTAATGGAATAGACGCAATTTTAGGATAACCTGTCCATTTCACTATTTCTTCTTCATAATCCAGGTATTGATCATTAAATATCCACCCAATTACGTTTATGTTCCTTTGCTTACAAATAGCAGCTGTTAATAGGGAGTGATTGATGCTTCCCAGATAATTTCTGCTTACCAAAATAACCTTTGCCCCCAATTGTTCAATCAAATCAATCACAAACTCCTGATCGTTCAGTGGAACTAAAATACCGCCGGCACCTTCTACTACAAGTCGTGAGTAGTAAGTCGTAAGTCGTAAGTCATTAGCAGTTAACGGTAAACGGTTAACGATAGACTCTATGCTGATATGCTCCCCCTCATTTCTTGCTGCGATGTGTGGAGAAGCGGGCATCTGCAATGTATATACTTCGGGATGAATGATGGTGTTTGTATTGGAAATTAATGATCTTACTTGTAAAGCATCCGTTCCATCGTCAAAACCTGCTTGTATGGGTTTCCAATAATCGGCTTCCAATGCTTCGGTAATGATGGCACTCACTACTGTTTTACCTATTGCTGTTCCGATACCCGTAATGAAAATCATCTTAGTGATTATTTTTTAATGATTAGTGATTAATGATTAGTGATTGATGATTCCCTCGCTTACTATTAAACGTTAATCATTAATCATTAAACATTAAACTAACCGGTTCAAAGAAGGAGAAAACTGTCGTTCCATAATTGCGTTGAAAGCTAAAGCCGGGGTATGCTTCGTAATTATTGCGGGGGGTATGTTCCAACACAAAGAAACCTTCGGGCGCAATCAGCTTTCTATTGATGATAATCTTAGGAATCTCATCAATGATGTTCAAAGCATAAGGCGGACCTGCAAAAATAAAATCGAAGCTTTCATTGCAAGTATTCATATAGCTAAACACATCCATCTGGATAACTTTAGTGTTCTCAACCTTCAGCATCTCTATATTCTTTTTGATGAATGCCTGCATGATGCTGTCCTTCTCAACAATAGTTAATGCAGTAGCCCCTCTTGAAGCCAACTCATAACTAATGCATCCGGTACCACCAAACAAATCGAGCGTCTTTGAACCCTCAAAGTCTATGCGGTGTTGTAAAATGTTGAATAGTCCTTCTTTGGCAATATCCGTTGTAGGTCGTGTATGTGGCATAGAAGCAGGGGGACTAATGCGACGACCACCATATTTGCCAGAAATAATTCTCATGTAAAAACAGTTATAAGTAGTAAGTAATAGGTGGTAAGTAATAAGCCATTGGTGTTAGTTTCTGGGAATACTTAAAACCTGTTACTTATCACTTAATACCTATTACTTCCTAGGTTAAATTCAATAAAGGAGTAAGATAGTGCTTTGGATACTTAGTGAAGTCATGTAACTTAATCAACTCATCACTAGGATTATCAAATGTAATTCTAGGGAATACTTTCCTGAGGTTCTCATACAGAGGTGTCTTTAATTCGATATCGCCAGAAAGTTCTAGCGTTGTCTCTTCTGGTTTTAAATTATACTGATGCAACACATTCAGCAAATGATATAAAATATCCTCAGAAGTATGTTGTTCGTATAATTGTACAATCAACAACTGGCTATTGTAAACCAATCCTATCAGTATCTCATCATTGTATAATTGCGCTTTTAGTAAAGAATGATTATAGGTTCTATTGGGATTCATTAAGTTCTCAATGAAAGCCCGATGACTGTTGTGCAACGTAATCATCATCAGGTTACTATTAACTGCATCAATCAATCCACGTTTTATTTTACAGGCAACTGTAATGCCCGGATTGATATCAACCGCTTCGGTTTTAACAACCTGGTTGATGATGTCTCCATGTATTAATTGAAGATATTCTGTAGCAGTAGATTCTTTAAATAAGTTGTTGGGTATCAATATGGTTTCAGGCAAATTGAAGTAAACACGGGTATCGATAAAACCTCGGTTCAGAATCTTAGACTTAGACCTGATGTCGTGAAATATATCGTACCATTCTTCTTCATAGCTATTAAAAGTGTACACTTCAACAGCAGAAAGCTCGCCTTTTATGGACAACTTCACCATGCAGGCTATATGATAGTTGCTTATTTCTATAATAAGCTGATCGCTGTTAAATGGGGATTTAATAGAAATATCTCCATAAACACTTACTACTTTCTTTGCCATAATTCAATTAAATATCTGCAATGATAAAAAAAATAAAAGATTTGGATTTATCTATTTCCATACATCATAGGGATGTATGCTACAATTAACCTTAATGTGTTTTAAAACTGACAATATCTGTATACAGATTTCGAAAAGAACTTTTTAACCCAACAGATAATAAACTGGTTTTATCATCAAACTGATAATTCTTTTCTGAACGATACAAGGCATCTATTTCCATTCTTAAGTTGTATTTGGGATTGAGTAAAAAAGCAAATTTACCTTCCAGAAACAACATCTTCGTACCTAAACCCTGTCCGATAGTATTGCCCTTGAATTTAGCATACTTACTATAGACAATAAATATATTTTTACCATAATCGAGTCCGCTTGTATCTAGCCCGTATCTGGCATAATCTGCTTCAAAGCTAAAAGTACATCTTTTATGTTGGTAGTTGATGATGCCAACTAGTTCTTTGAAATTACTTCCCCAAGGATGCGCTAATGGCTCTCCGTTACACGAATAGTTTTCGATAGCAGACCTGGCTGAATAGGTAAATGGTTTAACAATATTGCTTTCCACCATAAAATTCAGGCCTTTTATGCCAAACAAAGTATTTCCTCTTATTCCAAGTTGATATCCATATTTATTGGTGTAACTACCATTGTCTGGAAATAAATCTTTTGAATTAAATTCATTTAGTGCAAATTGACAGTACGCTGTAAAGTGACTACTCAATTTTAATTTTGCGGAAAGTCCGAGCAAGGATTTGTCGGGATCATTACTAGAATTATTAATCGGCTTCATAACCACAATTGGGTTGAGGTAATAAAAATCGAAAGGCTTTTTAGCCCCATTATCGTCGGTATAAAAGCCAATTATATTTTCGAACAATCCAATAGAAATCCGGTTAGATACATTCCAATCGATGTAATGAAATACGCCAAACTTCTTTCTATTGATACCATATTGAGAAGTAGAAGCAGGGTCATTCATATAAGACCACATTGTCATATAACGAACTCGACCAAGTGTAGCTGTCAATTTAAGAAAGTAGTAGGGTGACGCATAATCTGATAGCAATAATGAACGATAGCCATCACCAATAAAGTTTTTATCTCTTCCTACAGTAATGTTCAAATACTTATTGGGTGTATAGGATGCTAATGCGGTAGCATAAGTCCAACTATAGGTATCATTCCCTGTTTTATTGGCTGTGGCTTGTCCGGGAATAATACCAGTCTGGTTAATATAGGTATTTAAATAATCGGGAACATTTTCGCTATTTTGATAAACAGAGGCATAATAAGAAAACTTATTACCTATTGTTCCTCCTATTTGCAAGCCTAAAGAAGCAAGATAGGTACTATTACTACCATAAAAATTGGGTAATACATCGGCATAAAAAGTAGAAGTAGGCTTTTTATTTACGATCAGATGCTCATTTAAGTACCTGCTTTTACCCAATGCCCAATGACTATTATTTAAGGTAGAATCATAGTGATTTATTATCAAAGTATCTCCCATTAAAAAAGGTTTCAACGCAGTATGTTCTCTTGTTTTGGTAGAATAGAGAAATTGATTAAAATTTTGGTCGAAAGAAAAAGAATAGGGCTGGTAGACAGACTGCGCCTTGGCAGTAAACTGAATGACAAACAAAACAATCAAAGTCAATATTCCCCTTAATTCTTTAAAAATATAGTTATTAATCATAATTTGATGTACTAAAATGCTTTAATAATCGTGATATAAATTCCTAAAACTCCCTTTAAATCCAAATGAAAATAAAGTAGTCTTGTTTTCCATTGTCGCGTTCTTTTCTTCTCTAAGCAAAGCACTTGCTTCCAAACGTAAATTGTACTTTGGATTGATGATGAACCCAATAACGCCTTCGGCATATTTTAAGGTAGTAGCTAGACCTTGCCCAGTTGTATTGATATCTCCTGTTGGAAGAGATTTGCTACTTGAAAGCAACAAATCCTTGCCATAGTTTTTTGTAGTATTTAGGCCATATGTTGCATAGTCTCCTTGCAATTGAAAATCGAATCTACCTATAGAATAATTTAACAATACCACATACTCTTTAAAATTTGCCCCAAAAGCATGCCCTAAAGGTTCACTAAAATGAGTGTAGTTTACAATCGAATTTTCGTTAGCATAGGTGTAAGGTTTTGCTGTATTAAATTCTAATAGATAATTTAAGCGTTTTAAGGTAAACAGATCTGAACCTCTTACCCCAAATTGAATTGCATTTCTTTTTCCAAAACTCACTTGAGAAGTTTGATCTATCAACAACTGCCCATAAAATGTAGTACGCTTACATAAATTGTATTTGGCATTTAGACCAAGTAAGGTATGGTCTGGTACAGCATTAGTCTTTGATGGTTGAAGTGATGATGTAAAATAAACTGGGTTGATATAGTTTAGGTCAAACCCATGCCCCGCACCCTTATCGTCTG
The DNA here is from genome assembly GCA_903883945.1 of uncultured Chitinophagaceae bacterium. Lineage (GTDB taxonomy): Bacteria > Bacteroidota > Bacteroidia > Chitinophagales > Chitinophagaceae > Parasediminibacterium. The sequence goes on from CAISCV010000082.1 coordinate 9,836, forward strand.
CTTCTTCTGTGATAATTGCATTAAAAAAACCCAAGGAAGCTTTATTATTTATATTCCAATCTACATAATGGAAGGTGCCCCATTTGCGCCTGAAATTACCGAAAGGGTTAAATTGCTTTGCTTTTTGATCCTCCAAATAAGCCCACATAGCAGTGTATTGTATATTTCTCTTCAGGTTTACATTCAACCTGAGTAAAGGATAAGGTGCAGCATAGTCCGACAAAAGTACAGACCTGTATCCATCTCCTATAAAGGTCTTGTCTTCCCCCATTACAACATTTACGTTTTTATTTATGGTGTACCCAATTAAAGTAGTAACATAAGCCCAGTCACTTTTTGGGAGTGTTCTGTCGTAAGCTTGGCCAGGCACCATTCTAGCAGTAGTAATATGATTATTTATATAATCGGCAAAACGTGCTTGATTTTCATATAGACTACTATAAAAGAAGAAATTTTTGCCCACTGTTCCTCCCATTTGTACTCCACGCGTATTTTGAGAAGTTTTTACACTCGGATTTAATTGATGACCTTGTTGTATATCGGGCAAAATGTCGAAATAAATGGTATACTCTTTGTTTTCTTCTCGCAACAAATGTCTATTAAACCATAATTGATAGATAATTCCTTTTGTAGTATCTATTAAATGAGGTGTCATTAAAGAATCATATCTATTTTTTAATGTACTAGAATCTATTAAAATAAAAGGCTTAAGTGATGTGTGGAAACTTTCAGTTGCAGAATAGACCTCTTTGTTTAGTTTTTGATAAAATTGATAGGAATAGGGAAGATAGGTGGTTTGAGAAAATCCTTGATATTTGAAAAAAAGCAGTCCAAAAATTAATAGGCATGAGATGTAAGACTTTCTTAAAGTAATTATTGAAAACAAAATAACTGTTTGATAAATTTTAATATTATACACGCTCAACAATTAGGTTAAATATAAAAAGAGGTTTTATTAAATTCCAACACGAAAAAGGGAAGCAAGCCCCAAGCCGCAAACATACAAAACTTAAATTGTTGTTTATGAGAATACAAACAAAAGGTAGAAGAACGAAATATTATTCAACAATTAATTATCACAAGTTGTAATTGATCACTACTTTTAAGAATTTATTAGAAAAGAACAATATTTATATTGGATAAATATTAAACTGTATATTGCGCCGTCAAATATTGATTGTTGTCATTTTATTTAATTTTTTTAGCATCGAGCAAATGAATAAAAAATGGTCAAGTCTTAGTCCCGCTTCACAATTCATAATTAAATCGGTTTTGTGTGTAGGTCTTTGGCGCTTTTTCTATACTTATATTCTACAACCCCTTAAATTTCCTGATAAAATCTTAACAAAAATAATTGGAGAAGGTACTATACTATTTATAAACTTATTTGGAAGACGATCATTACCTAAGGCCTACTGCATTGAGAGTAAGTATGGAGGAGAAGTTATTTTGGTAAGAGCAAATCATATAATTCTTCGTATTGGAGATGCTTGTAATGGATTAGAACTTATGTTAATTTATGTAGGCGTAATTTCTTTATTGCCTGGTGACAACAAAAGAAAGGCCGCATACATTGGTTGTGGATTGATACTTCTGATGATTGCCAATATGCTAAGATGTGCAGGCTTAGAATGGGTTTTCGAATTTTATCGTCCAATGTTTGAAACAACACATCATTACCTATTTACATTGGTGATGTATATTTTGATTTTTATTGGATGGACTATGTATATCAATAAAGGGAAATTTAATGCGAAAGGATAGTATTTTTTGGGGATGTATGGCAACAAATATGGCAGCACTCCTTTTATTGGTAGCGCTTAAACCACAGATACATTTATTGCCTGTTTTAGTAATGACATTAATTATAAAATTAGATATGGCATTGCAAGTTGGATTAGGTTTTTATGGTATTTGGGTAAGTGTAAATCCTAAGCTATTTGCTTTATTTACTAAAATATATATTGGCGTAATTGTTATTTATATATTAATAAAGATTCCTGCATTGAGTTTTTTAGCCAATTTTTTATTAGATACAAAAGAAATTTTCAGTCCTTTTCCATTTATTTTGGCTTGGATTATGAATAAAGCTTTCTATCAATCAGAAGAACAAAAGGAGGCATAATTAATTAGAACGAAGAACTTAGGTTGATTAGGAATAATCATATTTACAACCATTAAAGATTACTAGTTATGAAGAAGATTATTGATTTATTACGTAAAGGGCTTTTACAGAATATCATTATCGGAATTTATTTTTCTACACTCTTGGGAGAGTGTTATTGCCTTTACTACCGATACTATTTTACTAGGATATATACCCGTCCTACGCTTTTACCCATTCTGTTTCTAGTTTTTTTACAACAATTTATTTCCCGTAATCATTTATACCTTTTAGGTGCAATGGCCGCTGCCTGTATGGGAGACTATTTAACCATAAGCTATTCTGCACTTTATCAATGGACAGGACTTGGTTGTTATGGTCTCTCTTTCTTGCTTTTGTCGTTGCAATTTTTTCAGTTCGAATACTTCTCCTTTAAAACAAGTAAGGTAGCAATACTTATTGGTATTATCGGACTTTTGGCTTATTTTGGAGTTATGGAATATTTCGCATCAAGCCATAATCTTACCCTCAACAAAAAACCACTTACTTATCTGTATGCAACAGCAATGGCAATTTTTGCAGTCTCTATTTTCAATGCCTTAATCAACAATATGATTACAGGATTCAAGTTTGCTTTGGTTGCTTTAATTTTATTAATAATCGCAAACCTGTTATTTGATACCAGCTTATACTATTTTCATCGTAAGCAAACTTGGATTGATTGTGTGAGTGCTTTTTGTTATGGTGTTTATCAATTTATTTTAGTAAAAGGTGTACTTAGATCCAAAGATAAAATAATGGGCACGGAATATTTTAAACAAATCTAGAAATAGTAAACTATGAATAATAGTTTATATGTCATATTTGCTAAAATCCCATTATAAAAAGCCTTCAATTAGCTAATACTAGGCTTTTATTCAGATGTAGAATAGAATATTTTAAGAAAAGAAGTTTCTATTTCACTAATATATTTCCATTCTAAAATTTAAGATATAATAACTTTAAATACAAAGTTCTAGTCCTATCTTTTTAATATCTCCAATATAGAACCATACAATACTTCAGTACCTAACGCCAAATCTTCGTAAGAAGAATATTCCAATGGATTATGACTGATACCATCTTTTGAACGGATGAAAATCATACCATAATCGCACACACAAGAAAGCGTCAACGCATCATGAAAGGGACCACTCATCAGCTCGGGTGCATCTACGCCCAAAGCTTTAAATTGATTGCGGTAAATATCCTTTATCCATTCCGCACAATAGCGTGGTTCGCTGTTGGTATCCTCCGAAATGGTGTACGTAAGCTTATGTTTAGTGGTGATTGCCTCTATCCTATCCATCAATTGCTTTTCGTAACGATGGCGGCGGTCTAAATCGATATCTCTAAGGTCAACCGTAAAGCTTACTTCCTCCGGAATGATATTACGTGAAGCCGGAAACACATTAATTGTCCCTACCGTGCCAACACTAGGCGTAGAAGGGTCTTGCGTAGCAATCTCATTAAGTGCAACAATAATTTCTGCCGCACCCAAAAGGGCATCTTTACGCATTGGCATGGGTACCGAACCCGCATGCCCTGCCATTCCCTTTAGTTTAACCGTCAACCATAGCGGTCCAGAAATACCTGTAACAATACCTAATGGTTTATGGGCAACATCCAACACAGGGCCTTGCTCTATATGAAGCTCTAAAAAGCAATAGATACTTCCCGGCTTATATTCCGATTCTTTAAACTTGGTTATATCGCAACCAAACTCCTTTAAAGCTTGCTCTCTGGTAACACCATCCTTATCTGCACGTTGTAATTCACCCTCTTCTAGCTTACCTAAGATACCACGAGAGCCAAATAGACCTTTATTAAAGCGCCATCCTTCTTCGTCGGCAAAAGAGATAACTTCAATGGTACGTTCTGGCTTAATACCGTTTTCCGTTAAGGTAGTAACGGCCTCGATGGCACATAGTACGCCGGCAACACCATCGAAACGACCGCCATAAGGCTGAGAATCGAGGTGAGAACCCATCATTAGAATGGGTAAAGAAGGATTAGTGCCATTTAATCGACCAATCAGATTGCCAAAATTGTCTATGCGGGTAGTTAGTCCGGCAGCACGCATCCATTGACGGGCAAGGGTGAAGGCTTCTTTTTCCAATTCGGAATGAGCAGGGCGACAAGTACCCGTTTCGCCAATCTTTCCAATCAAACTCATGGCTTCGAAGTGTTCCTGAAGGCGTATGGGGTTAATGTTCATTTTATTATATTTTAAATTTTGAATTTTAAGTTGTAAATGAAGAATCTAGCAAACCTACTGGTAAGATCTAATTCAAAATTTAAAACCTAAAACCCAAAACAATTCTTAATGCCTAATATGATACTTAAAATTTAAAACTTAAAATAACTCCTAATGGTCATTTAAAGGTAAACCCTGTTCTTGCCACTGCTTCCAATTAATGTATTCTGGTGCCACACGGTGTTCTTCCATGGTAATACACGCATCTACAGGGCATACCAGTTTGCATAGATTGCAACCCACACAATCATCTTCTTTAATGGTGTAGTTGTTATAAGGCTTACCATACTCGAGGTTGATTGCTTGGTGCGAAGTATCCTCGCAAGCGATATAGCACAAGCCACAGTGGATGCATTTATCCTGATTGATTTTGGCAGTGATATGATAATTGATGTCTAAATCTTCCCAATGGGTGATTTTATCAACCGATTTACCAATGAAATCTTCTATTTTGGCGTATCTTTTTTCATCCATCCAATTATTCAAACCTTCGCACATATCTTCTACAATACGGAAACCGTGTTTCATGGCAGCCGTACAAACCTGCACCGTACTTGCACCCAATAACATGAATTCA
>CAISCV010000083.1 GCA_903883945.1 uncultured Chitinophagaceae bacterium
GTGGATATGCGAGTATTAGCTATTTAAACCTTTTTTAAATTTAGATGCGTTTGCCCTGGTCAATCAGAGCTTTAATCAAAAAGTATTCATACAAATCTATAACTTCGTTTGTATGAAAAAGCTACGTTTCTTTCTCGTATTCTTGTCGTTTACAACGATTAGTTCGGCTCAGTTTCAAATAATTTCTACCAATTGGCAATTCAGAAAAGCGGGAGATACCACCGATTGGATGCCTGCCTCTATTCCTGGTACAGTACATACTGATTTATTGAGAAATAATAAAATACCAGATCCTTTCTATCGCGATAATGAAAGCAAAGTGCAATGGGTAGATCGGGAAGATTGGGAGTATAAAACGAGCTTCGATGTAGATACGGTCAAACTGCAAAAGTCCAATGAGCAAGCCGAACTAGTATTTGAGGGGTTAGATACTTATGCAGATGTCTACCTGAATGGCACAAAAATTTTAGAAGCAAATAATATGTTCCGGACATGGAAGGTGGACGTAAAGCAATGGTTGAAACAGACCAACTATTTATACATCCGATTCTTCTCTGCGCAAAATCGGGTAGAGGAACTTGCCCAAAAGGATACGCCTTTCGTGTGGCCTACCATCGATTATCCAAGAATGTATGTACGCAAGGCACAGTATAGTTTTGGTTGGGATTGGGGTCCCAAGTTTACCACTTGTGGGGTTTGGAAGAACATCTATCTACACACATGGAACACAATGAATGTAAATGATGTACACTTTGCCATTTCTTCACTTACAGATAAAATAGCTACCGTTAAAGCCACTTATCAGATAGACGCTACTACTGCAAATACCGCTACTATTCATCTTCAGGATAAAAGTGCTATCCCCTCTTTCTCAGTTAATAAAACAGTGGGTCTTAAGAAGGGCATTAACGAGGTTACCATTGACTTTAGCATTGTTAATCCAAAGAAATGGTGGACGTATCAGTTGGGAAAGCCTTATTTGTACCCTACCACCTCTTCCATAAAATCTTCTAACTCAGAAACAATAACCATAAATAAGCATTTAGGACTAAGAACAATCCAGCTAGTTCAGGAGAAAGACAATGTAGGCCAGAGTTTTTATTTCAAGCTAAATGGCATACCTGTCTATATGAAAGGAGCCGATTTCATCCCTTGCGATGCCTTCCTCCCTAGAATTACAAAGGAGGTTTACCGTAAGCAAATTGCCAATGCCAAGGAGGCAAATATGAATATGTTGCGCGTCTGGGGAGGAGGTATCTATGAAAATGATGACTTTTATAATCTCTGTGATGAGCAAGGAATATTAGTGTGGCAGGATATGGCATTTGCTTGTGCCATTTACCCAGACAACGAGGCTTTTTTGAAGAATGTACAAGCAGAACTAGCTGACAATATCACCCGTTTGCGCAACCACCCTTCGTTGGCTTTCTATTGTGGAAACAACGAAATAAATGAGGGTTGGAATAACTGGGGCTGGAAGGATAAGTTCGTAAAGAACCCTCAGGATGAAGAAAGAATAAACAATGCCTACTCGAAGTTATTTACCGAAGTAATCCCTACCACCCTTGCCCAATACGACAACAGTAGAAGCTACATACCGAGTTCTCCCTTGTTTGGCTGGACACATAAGGAAAGCATTACCCATGGCGACTCGCATTATTGGGGTATGTGGGGCAACAAAGAACTGGCAGAGACTTTTCAGGTGAAAACAGGCAGGTTTGTGAGCGAATATGGCATGGAGTCTATGCCCGAGCTTTCTACCGTAGAGAAATATGCGATACCCGACGATTACGACACTACTTCTGCCACTATGCGTACCCACCAGAAGCATCCAAAAGGATATCCGTTGTTGCAGTATTATATTAACCAATATATACCTCAGCCCAAAAACTTTCCCGATTATATCTATGCCACCCAGTGTATGCAGCATTATGCTTTTAGCACCACCATACAAATTCAGCGGAGCAAAATGCCCACAAATATGGGCACCTTATATTGGCAATTGAACGATTGTTGGCCCGTGACTAGTTGGGCAACAGTGGACTGTTTCAACAACTGGAAGGCGGCCATGTATGGGATAAAAGATGCCTACAGCGATGTTTTGATTACACTCGATTCTACCGATAACAACAACTGGAAAGTGAACATCACCAACGATTTAATCAAGAATATAGCCGGCATATTGCATTTGTCTATTCATGACTTTTCGGGTAAAGAATATGACAAGATAGATATCCCCCTCACAGCTGCCAAACAAACCACCACCATTGTAGAAATAGGCAACTGGATAAATAAACGTACCGAAACCGATGGATTATATGCTAAGGCGAGTTTTATGAGTAGTGGAAGGCCGATTATTACCAATCATTTTACTTTTTGCAAGCCCAACTACCTAAAATTGTATAAGCCCTATTTACAAATTACCCCCATCAGCAATACTAGTTTTTATATCTCTAGTAATGCTTTTGCTAAGTATGTACAATTGACGATTGCAGGCAAGCAAGTGCATTACAGTGATAATTATTTTGATTTATTACCCAATGAAAAGAAACTGATTACAATTGATGTTCCTGTGGAAGATTTAAACAAAAAGGTGGCGGTGAAGACCTTGGCAGATTTGTTTTAGTTGAGTATTTGAAGGGTGATTAAAACCTAAATTTCAAAATAGCTCCAAAGCACTAACACTTATTCCTCAATGTTAGAATGGGGTGTCTTTACATTTTTGAATTATACATTTTAGTCCAACTGCCTTATAAATTTGGGTTTTAGTCGACGCCTCATGATCGTACGTTATATAAAAAATAAATACTGGTTATTGCTACTAATTTAACAACAATAATTGCATAACGAACACATCCCTTTATCCTCATCTCCTCCCCTATTTCTCTATCGGATTCCAATTGTCTTTTCCTCCCAAGATGTTGGCGACCGTATATTGCTGAGCATCTTTATCTGTTAATTGATTTGCCCAACCTACCCTATTGCTTATAGAAGCACCCGCCCCGCTATTACCATATTCGGCATAATAAGCTGTCTTTTCTTTATCGGGCCACATCGCATCTCCTTTCCATGGATTCCATCCCTCGGGGGCAATGTGGCTGCCCATCTCGCATTGGATGTAGACAGTCTTTGCATAAGGGCGCCAAGGGCGTCCCAGATAAACCTTATGCACGCTAGAATCTGCTATCAGTCTACAGCCAATCAATACAAAACCATATGCTTGTCTAGGCGTAGTTGCCGCCGCAGTTATAAATGAATTAGCTAAGCTCTTAATTATACAATTTTTAAACACCACCGTTGCCTCCCCAAACAAAAAGTCGGTAGTACCTTCAATATAACAATCCAGATAGAGCTGCCTGCTGTTTTCGGTAGCAGCATAGAGGGTATCCTGATGACCGAGTATCTTACAATTTTTCACTTCACAACGATCACCTTCTACCTGCAAAGCAACTGCTTGCCCCACAGCACCTGCCGCATTTTCTATGGTGAGGTTTTCGGCTATGAAATCATTGCCCTGCACCAACACAGTATAAGAGGTATAAGTGCTGAATTTATCTTTTCCAAAAGCATCTTTGCCTTCCAGATTGGTTTTTCCACTATAATCGCTGTTAGTAATAATAGTATTTTCTTTATCCTCTCCAATTAAGGATATTTTAGTTTTCCATGATGGAATAATCAGTTTCTCATGATAAACCCCTTTTCTGATATGAATAATTACACGTTGCTGCAACAAATCCCTGACGGAATTTACAGCTTCTTGTATGGTGGCAAAACTGCCGGTACCATCCTGGGCTACGGTAATTTCATTGAGGTAAACAGGCTTTTGTCCATTTGCAATCGGCATAGCACCCACCCAACAACAAATAACCCATATCAACCATTTATTTAGTTCCCTTTCTTTCATTTTGCAATAATAAGGGTGATTTTGGTAGCGATACTATCATAAGTTGCTATCAAATAAATTGTTTTAATGAATGTTTAGAACAAATTAAGTTTACAAGATATCAATTAAATTCCCTCCAACATGGTGGTAATCGCTTTGCAATAGTAGTGTCTTTCCCTTACATACTATTTTTGACGGTTACTTTTTGAATTTAAACGTACTTACTTCCCCTAGCTTTCCTTTAATCACCAACAGGTAGGCTCCCTGTGGTAACAGTGCAACATTAATTGTTTTGGATAATAGTCCCTTTTGCAAGGATACACGCATGAACTCTTTTCCAGATAAAGACAAAATAGAGGCGTCTACATTCGTTGAAACGCCATTAAAATCAATACTCAATTCATTCTTTACAGGATTAGGATAAAGACGAATACCTCCCTGGCTATTATAATTATCTGTATCAATCTTTATGACCTTACTATATACCATCTTACCATCTTTGTCAATCATTTTTAACCGATAAAACACCGATCCTTTAGCTAATTCATTATCCACTGCGGAATAACTATTAACCCCTGCTTTATTTCGGGTTGGCACACTTGTAAGCACAGTAAAATCTACCCCATTCCTACTTTTCTCAACGTTAAAAGAAGCAGCATCAAGCTCGTTTGAAGTAGTCCATAAAAGTGTGGTAGTCCCTTGTTTGCAATTACCATTAAAAGTTAAGAGGCGCAATGGAAGTGTAATAACAGATGCATGTCCTTTTACCATAACATTTTTCAGATACGCAAATCGGGGTGAATTCGTAGACCCAAGTCCAAAATACAACCTGAAAGTCAATGAATCTTTAGGCTGTATTATTAAGCTAGAGTCACTTAAAAAACGGAGCGTAGAATCGTTGTTACCCGAAATCTTTGCTAGTTTGGCAGGGTGCGCATACGCTCCATAATTAGTAGCCGACAATCCAAGCCCTGTCGTACCAATTCCACTAGTTATATCTGATGAATCTTGTGTAAAACCCGTTTTAGAGTAAACAATCGCCAATGTACCATTTGCAGAACCAAGGAAAGAAGCATTTAATAACAAGGTATCTATTCGTATTTGATGGTCAGCATCTGCCACAACTGAAAATTGATAATAACAATTTCTATTTAAAGCAGCATTTACCGACCATTTCCCAATTGCAGGATTGTTTGCGAAAGCTTCCCCACTTGCAGAAAATGCAGGAGTGCCTGCTAAAGTAGAAGCCCCTAACATACTACTAAATACAGGCATCGTTGGCACAATACCAGCCACTCGCACAGCGGCACTATCAGCTGTTGATGTCGTTAAAGGCCATTCCGTTAAAATAAAAGAATCGTGCAATAAGGGAATAGAAAGCATGGTTCCTTTCACTCGTAATGGAACGGTAGCGCCGCCAATGGTACTGTGATAAATAGAATCTACATACGTACCTGGCGTTGTTCCATTCATTCTTAAATAGATATTCAGGTTAGAAATAGTGGCTCCTGTTGCAACTATTACAAGTGGGTTCGCATGGGTATACCAAGTTACCCCATTATCAATAGAGACTTCGAAGGGCACAGGAGGTGTAATAATAACATTGTTGGTAAGATTGATGCCGGAAATCTGATAGACCTGCGTCGCAGAAGGGGCATCTACTCCTTGAAGTACATTCCCCAAAACGCCATAGGCAAACAGGGTGGGTGTACTACTTATTATTCCAGTATCAGAGGTAATACTCGTGAATCCTTGCTTAGAAGCTTTCACCAGATAGTAAAAGTTACTTCCTGCAGCAGGAAGCGAATCTATATAATTAAAATTACAAGCCGTATCCTCGGTGCTTATTTGCGTACTTATTTTGGAATAATTTACCCCATCCTTACTTTTATACAAATCACAGGTAATGCCAGACATCGGAAAGGTAATGTTCCAGGTAATATTCGTTTGCCCAGCTATCTTTCTTGCTAACAAATTAGATACAGACAACTCCGGCACAAATGGTTTCGCAGCAATTACAGGCCATGCAGCAACCGGATTCCAGGTAGGCATCTGTGGTGTATTGGCATTCATAAAAACAGAGTCGTTATTGTAATAAATAGCCGCATCAACAGCAGTAATCTGGTGAGACCAACTGATCCGATTGGCCATGTCAACCGATGTTCCATCGTAATGTCTGGAATTGTATTCGCCATAAAAAACGGTTGCAGGAGTGGTATTAACATCAAAAACAGACCAGCCAACCGCACTAATGTTACTACCCATGGCTGTATTTAGAAACACCGTCTTGTTAAACACGCCCCCCGACCCACTTTGCCACGGGCGACCAAGTGTATAATTGGTATATCCCCTATTTTTTGTCAGCTTACAATCTCTGAATACATATCCATACCCAGAAACAGCCTTTGTGTTTACCGCAGTTACATATCCACCCGCACTATTATCCAATCTTGTACGAGGATATATAATACAGGTATCAAAAATGACGGTTGCATCCCCGAAAATAA
>CAISCV010000084.1 GCA_903883945.1 uncultured Chitinophagaceae bacterium
ATAAGACCCAACAGAATAGAGAAAAGAAGCAACAGACAAAAAAGACCTTTTCACATGAATTACAAACCACTATGACAAAATCCTTAACTAAACGACATTGGATTAATATCCGTCTCTACATGTTCACGTCATTCCCATTTTTTTTGGCGCGCCTGATGAGACATTCGAAATGACGGTCGTTTATTGACACTCGAAATAATGGCATCCCAACTCGAGTAAATAGAATGGTGTGTAAAGCAACCCTTAAATAAATAGAAACAGCGTATACTTAATTTAAACGACCCCAAACCCTGTCTGCGTCATTTCGACGATAGGAGAAATCTACCCAAAAACAGACCACCTAAATGTAAGGCACGAGAAATCTAACTGAGTTTTGGGAACAAAATAGTAGAAGGAGATTTCTCCTGAGGTCGAAATGACGGTCGTTTGATTACAATGACATGGACTATTTTCTATGAGATGTCTCCTATCGTTACAATGACGCTCACAGTACTGCAGCTCGCCACAACAAGTACGCCTACACCATCTCTCCACTCCTTTGTGCCTCATTATGCTTTCATGTCTTTGTGGCTCATCCTACTCTCAAAATAAATAAATCTTCCACTATCAACTTAATAGCCTAATGTTGCACATCCGAAGCGGTTTTGAACAAAACACTTCGCTTGCCTGAACGCGATTCGTCACAAAGTTTAAAGTTTACAACTGCTTACAAAAGCATTCACTTTAAACAAAGCCCTTCGCACATTACCACACCTTTTCTTGCAGACCATTTACGGTCTACGTTTCAAAAAAAAAGCATTACTACCCTTACCATCTATTCATTTATTTATTCATTTTTATTAAATTAAATTATCATGGGAAAACACATTGTAGTTCTCAAACCTATCGTTTCTGCCGATTTTGCCATCATCAATACCGGCATACTTACCAATCAGGCCATTTTAGATGCTGCAGCCATTATTCTTACGAAAGCTGAAGCAAAATCGATGATTAATGTATCTGTCTCTAGAAATTCAGAAATAGTTGATGTAAAAGAAACAGTTGTAGAAAAACACGCAAATGCCTTGCCTGTAGGTATGACTGCTGCCGATTTTGAAGCAGATTTTACTTATGTAGCTAATTTGAGACAAACCCATAAAGGATTGGTAGACCAGACAGCCAAAATGGAAGTACTATTAGAAGTGGGAGAAAGTAATTTGTACGTGAAAACCTGTGACGTTATGAAAAATGTACGGTTGCTTGGCGAAAAAGACCAGGTATTGGGAGACATTGCAAAAGCAAATTCACTTAAATATCATGTTCATTCAACTGCCCAGTCAGATCCTACCAACTTCAAAATTGGTCCAGCGGTTGTTGTTATTCAAGGTGGGGTAATAGTAGGGAAATATTTTACAAATAAAGCTAAAGCAGTTCTCTCTATTCTTAATGTGAAAGGTGACGTTAATGACACCATTTTAGTAAATCCTTTTACAGGCGTACTAATTCCTGTAGAATGGACTAGTATTGTAATTACTAATCTCAGTACAATCGAATCCGGTTCGTTTGATATTTATTTGAAGTAACCTGGCTACCCTCATAAGATTTGACAACGCCCTTACAGTTGTCAAATCTTTTTTCTCTCTCCATCACAATCTCCATTGTATCAATACAACAGTCAGCAACGCTCCAATTGCTGATGTCTTATACCAAACCACCGGTGCACAATACATGGATGGTCGGTGTACCAAAATGAACCACCGGTGTATGATACATGCATGGTCGGTGTATAAAAATGAACCACCGGTGCACGATACATGGATTGACGGTGTACCAAAATGAACCACCGGTGCCTGATACATGGATGGTCGGTGTACCAAAATGAACCACCGGTGTACGATACATGGATTGCCGGTGTACGAAAATGAACCACCGGTGTACGATACATGGATTACCGGTGTACGAAAATGAACCACCGGTGCACGATACATGGATGGTTGGTGCCTACCTCGCTATGCAACGCCCCAATTTTATGAATCAACGGTACTTCAATTGCCATTCATCGGTGCATGCTTTGCCCATCGTCGGTGCATCCTTTGCCCATTAATAGGGGCTCACTCGCTAGTAGCAAATAGTATTTTTTGTGTCTAACAGGTAGGTCCTCCTAAATAAATGCCCCTATTTTCCCACACGCCATTCTTCATTATAAACCCACTCCAACACGCTTCTCAAATGAAATTTCACCGTTTGAACCGAATACCGCAAATTTGCCGACTTTATGGAAGCAATCGATCGTTTTTTCCCTTTACTCAATACCCCTAGTAACATTGTAATTACTAGCCATCAAAAACCTGATGGTGATGCTATGGGAAGCTCATTGGGTTTATATCATTTTCTTATTCAATTTGGGCACAACGTAACGGTTATTTCTCCTACTAATTGGGCTGACTTTCTCAATTGGATGCCGGGTGTAGACAAGGTGATCAATTATGAACAGTTCAAACACAAAGCGCAAACCATCATAGACGAAGCAGTAATCATCTTCTGTCTCGACTTCAACATTTTGCACCGTACAAAACACATGGAAAAGCCTTTAGCGGCTGCTACTTGTATAAAAGTACTGATTGACCACCACCAACAGCCCGCAGAAGATGAATTTACCTATGGCATCAGTCTCACCAACAAAAGCAGTACCTGCGAAATGGTGTATGATTTCATTGTAGCATCTGGCCACAAGGATAAAATAAACACAGACGTTGCCAAGAGTTTATATACCGGTGTAATGACCGATACAGGCTCCTTCCGCTTTCCGTCTACAACTGCCTCTGTACATTTAATGGTGGCACATTTAAAAGAACTTGGATTACAACATTCCGAAATTCATAGTAATATATTCGACAGCTCACTAGAAGGACGCCTCCGCTTTACAGGCTTTGCTTTACTAAACCGGATGGAGGTTTTATACGAATACAATACGGCTATCATGTATATATTTAGCCAAGATTTGAAACGGTTCGATATTAAGACCGGAGATACCGAAGGATTGGTAAATTACTTGCTGTCTATGCAAGGAATAAAGTTTGGCGCTATTGTTATTGATCGCGACGAAGAGAGAAAATGGAGTTTTAGAAGTAAAGGAGACTTCGATGTTAATACTTTTGCACGTCTCCATTTCGAAGGAGGGGGACATTTTAACGCAGCAGGCGGCAGAAGCGATGATAGTTTGGATGATACATTAGCTACTTTTAAAAAGATTTTACCTACGTACGAACAACAATTACATTAACCGTCCTTACCTTAATTATAGAAAAGAAAGGACATAAATTTTAATTTTAATAACAGATAATGAAACAATTAACAGCAGTTTTAGCCCTTGCCCTACTATTCGCAAGTTGCAACCAGTTCGACAAAACAAAATCGGGAATGCCTTATAAGATTAAAAAAGGAGGCAGTACCGCACTATTAAAAAATGGTAATTACATTGTATTGAATGTAGAATTCAAGTTGGGAAGCAATGATTCTATCCTAAACAACACCTTTGGTAAAATTCCGGCTTCTTTTCGTTTTGATTCCACCCAATTGGGCAAATACAATTTTACCGAAGTATTACCTAAATGTGCTGTAGGAGACGTTGTATCTTTTACACTGAGCATTGATACCCTAAAAAACATGGGAGCTATCCCCGACTATGACAAGACTTTTACAAAAGGGGGTGTTATAAAAGGAAAAGTGGAAATATTAGCGTCATTCGACAACCAAGCAGGCATTGCCGCTTATATGACCAAAGCGTATGAAGCGGAGAAGGTAAAAGAAATAAAGGAGTTAGATGACTATGCTGCTGCTAAAGGACTTAAAACCCAAAAAACAACAAATGGTGCTGAAGTGGTGATAGAAACCGCAGGCGACTTGTCTAACAAAGCTGATAGTGGGAAGGAAGTAACTGTTTTGTACAAAGGATATACTCTTGATGGAAAAGTTTTCGATACCAATATAGATAAACCAGGAGCTGCTCCTTTTAAAGTAATCTTGGGTGAAAGAAAAGTAATACAAGGTTGGGATGAAGGCTTGCGTTTGTTTGCTAAAGGGGGTAAAGGAAAAATATTGGTTCCTGCAATGCTTGGATATGGCGAACGGGGTGGTGGACCAATAAAGCCCTACAGTAATCTTATATTCGACGTTCAGATTGTTGATGTAGCAACACCGGCTCCTGCGCCTGCTGCACCGGCGGCACCGGCTATGGATCCGCACATGATGATGCACGGTCACAAATAATAATAAACTGATTAATACCCAAACAAAGCGGCTAACCCTATGATAATGATATGGTTAGCCTTTTTTATTAGACAGCAGCTACGACGCCTATTCATTACCATAAAGCACACAACGGTATAAACATAGCACACAAGGTTTTCTTGTAGCGTTTCTGCTTCTTTGTATAAATGGTGTCCTCCGTTTGTGTTCTTAGTGGTAAAAATTAATAGAGGTATAAATGACAAGTAACAGTATGAATTGTATAGTATGAGCAGATATTACGCCTACCTCAATACTGCCCGACAAGTAATCTCCAACTATAAGGGAGAATTGCCATTAGCAATTTGGCTGAAGCAATTTTATGCCACACGCAAACAAATGGGTAGCAGAGACAGAAAGGAAGTTTCCGCTATCGTTTACCAGTATTATAGGTTGGGGATGTCTGTAAAAGGGTCATTTGAAGAGAAAGTGGCCATTGCATTGTTCCTATGCAGATCAGAATCAAGTGCGCTTTTAGACCTCTTACAGCCCGAGTGGAATGCGTTGATAACCACTCCCCTAGCACAAAAGATTTCATTGGTTAAGGCTTTTAATGTTCTTGAAATATTTCCTTTTACAGATGCTCTACAAGAAGGTATCAATTTGTCGTCCTTCAATCTCTCTCATCTCCTACAGCCCAACCTATTCATACGTATTCGTCCTGCCAATCAACAGGTAGTAGCTAATAAGCTTCAAGCTAATAATATTGCTTTTTCTGTAGTAAGCGATAACTGCCTCTCCATCAACAATGCCACGTCTGTTGATACTATTTTAACGATAGATAAAGATGCCGTCATACAAGACTTTGCTTCCCAACAGGTGGCACGATTAATAGAGCCACTTACCGATAGAAAAAAGGTATGGAAAGTGTGGGATTGCTGTGCCGCAAGTGGTGGAAAATCCATCATGGCAGTAGATGTGTTAGGGCATATCAACCTGACAGTAAGTGATGTACGTGCATCAATCATTCAAAATCTGAGGAAAAGATTTGATAGGGCGGGCATCTCCAAGTACCAATCATTTGTAGCAGATAGTGCTATGCCTGTTCTACAACTAAAGGGGCATTATTTCAATCTAATCATCTGTGATGCCCCTTGCACAGGCAGTGGAACTTGGGGAAGAACGCCAGAAAATCTAATGCACTTCAAGGAAGAAACTGTTCAAGAATTCAGTAGGCTGCAACAAAAGATTGTGCGCAATACGATTCCACATCTAGCGCCAAACGGGTATTTTCTCTACATTACCTGCTCGGTATTTACAGCAGAGAATGAGGAGGTAGTTACTTTTATCCAAAAGCAATTTCCACAACTACAACTTGTTTCGGCCTCCCTCATTACCGGATATGAAAAAAGAGCTGACACGATGTATGCAGCCCTCTTCATTAAGTCGTAATTCGTGAGTTATTAGGTAATAGGTATCAATGTCGTTTAGTTAAGCATTTGCCACTAATTGCACTAATAAGCACGAATGTGCTTTATTGGTATTAATTATGAGTTGTGGTTAATACGAAAAAAGTATAAGAGAACGTTAGATGTTTAACACTAATCTAGATCATTTATTAAGCAAACTTTGTTTATTCACTCCCAACTAATTATTAGCCTTACTACTTGTAGCGTATTACTAATTACCTATTACTTATTACTTATTACTTATTACCCATTTCCTGTAACTTACAACTAATAACTCATATCTACTTTTCACCCTCCAAACTTCTCCTGCCAAGCCAACACCCCTCCTATTACATTGGTGGTATCGGTAAAACCAAATTGTTCTAGCAACATACAAGCTGCGGCACTTCTTTTACCACTACGGCAGTGAATAATAACTTCTTCGTTACGCAAATCTTCTATTTCATCGATAGCCATTGCCTGAATATTTCCTAATGGAATCAACTGACCACCAATATTAAATTCTGCATACTCAGATGGTTCACGTACATCCAATAAGTGAATCTTTTCACCTGCGTCCATTCTTGCTTTTAACGCTTCTACTGTTATTTCTTTCATTGTTAATTATATTTTATTGTTGTGGGTATGTATTTGAAGAATCTTTTACGGGTGCTGTTGTACTGATATACAGGTCGACTGTATTGCCGGGTTTGATTTTGTTTATCGATTTTTGTCCCGCAATTGCCTCATTAAATATAGCCGGATTTTGTTTTACCACATACGCATTCAGCGAGTCGCTCACATCTCCCATCGCAACAATGCTTCCCACGCTGAGATTCATTAAAGCCAATTTCGACTTGGCAACATTTAATGTAAGTCCAACAACATCGGGCATATTCATTATGCTATCCGTAACGCCGCTACCCAAAACAAAACTGATAGTACTACCAATCGCAATCTGCGTACCCGGTTTTATGGGTTGCTTGTTAAACAACTGTTCTAGTACTGCATTACGAGCAAAGTCGGGTTTATAGCTTGTATCGCCAAGTTTCAGTCCCATCCCTTCTAGATATAAGGCAGCGCTCTTAAAGGAAAATCCAATTAAGCTAGGCATTTCTATCTTAGGCGCTTCAGATCTGTTAATGGTTAAATAGATAGTACGTCCCGACTTTACCAATGCACCACCCTCGGGTATTTGTTTGGTAATAGTAAGACCGGGTACCGTAGTTGTAAATACCGAATCGGAAACCTCCACTTTAAACCCTTGTGCTTCAAGGGTACTTTTGGCCGCATACACATTCTGACCAATAATTTCGGGTACTTTGTCATATTTCCCATGACCTGTAATCCAACTCAGGCTCACAAAGAAAAACAGAATAACGACTGCGGTAGACAAAACTGCTACTGTAATATTTACCCACAAAGGCTTAGATGTAATGAATTTAAACACTTTCTTTTGTTATTAGTGGTTAGTGATTAGTAATTAGTTGCAGTATGTAGATATTTCACTAACAACTAAAACTGATAACTATAAAATTGCTTCTTCAATGATTGCTGTATAAAATTCTTTCAGGTTCCATCCCATTGCTTTCACCTGTTGGGGTATAATGCTTGCCGAACTTTGTCCCGGCACTGTATTCACTTCCAACATATAAGGCATATTGTCTGCTTCATTTAATATAAAGTCGATGCGTA
The DNA here is from genome assembly GCA_903883945.1 of uncultured Chitinophagaceae bacterium. GTDB lineage: Bacteria > Bacteroidota > Bacteroidia > Chitinophagales > Chitinophagaceae > Parasediminibacterium. The sequence continues at coordinate 7,350 of CAISCV010000084.1, forward strand.
CCACTCCCCTACAATTCAACAATTGGTATACTTTCAAAGCCGCTGCTTTTATGGCTTGGGCATCAGCCTCATCTAGCAACGCAGGCGTAATCTCTTCACTGAGCCCTTGGTATTTTGCTTCATAATCAAAGAATTCATTCTTCGTTATAATCTCGGTAATAGGCAATATAGTGATTGTTCCTTTCGACTTAAAAACACCAATGGTAAACTCTCGCCCTTTTATGAATGTTTCTACCAATACCTGGTCATCTTCTTTAAATGCCTTTTCCAATGCCACACCCAATTCTTCGGAAATAGTTACTTTACTGATTCCCAAACTGCTACCCCCATTATTTGGTTTCACAAACAAAGGCAGGTTTAGTGAACTTAGAATCTCCCCATTTGAAACAGGCGTATGCTTGAACAGATGCATACTCTTTGCTACATGAATGCCCCCAAAAGCTGCAATAGCAACCGTATAACGTTTATTGAAAGTAATTGCACTTGTAGCCACATCGCAACTGGTATAAGGCAGTTTCAACATATCGAAATAGCCTTGCAGCTTGCCATCTTCACCGGGAGTGCCGTGAATACAAAGCAAAATAGCATCAAAAGTAACTTTATTGCCCGCTGTATCAGTAATAGAAAAGTCTTCTTTGTTTACCGGAGATTGCCCACCTTGTTCATTCAAATACACCCATTCGGTAGGTGTTATAGCAATTTTATAGCTGGTAAACTTGTCCATATCAATGTTACTTCCTACCGTAATGGCACTTTTATAACTAATCTCTGCCTCGCCACTATAACCACCCGTAACCAATGCAATCTTCTTTTTCATTACTTCCTTGATGAGTGCCAAATATAGTATGGTTTTATGAAGGTTAATATTTTTGAGATAAAATCAACCCATTAATGGAAGCATTTAAATAGTAGACCTCTTCGGATATTAAACATAATGGTGTTTATTTTGAACCATCTTGAACTTTATGAATGTCCTTGCGAACGGTATTTCTGGCTCACCAGAAAAAAAAGGGAATGACGTATTGTTAGTTTAAACGACCCCAAACACAGTGAGCGCAATATGGACGATAGGAGACATCTCACTGAATAATGGGCACGTCATTGTAAGGCGTTGAGAAGAATGAAGCAAAGCAATCTTTTTTAACAATTCTGGTTATTTTTTTGCTATGAAAAGGCTCCTTCTTTCCTCGCAGAGAAGCATACTGTTGGCAACTTCAATTTCCGAAGAAGTATAAATTAAAGCCTGTTGGGCTAGTCTGTACAGACCTTACCATAGTAGTTACCCCAAAAAAATCCTAGGCCTTACGTGTGGTCTATAGGACTAGCTAAACAAATACGCCACATCATCCTTAGTTAGTTTCTTTACGAAGCCATTTTCATCGCTGATTAAATCGGCACTAAGCGACTTCTTCTTTTGCTGCAGTTTCAATATCTTTTCTTCAATCGAATCCTTACAGATCAATTTGTACGAAAACACACTTTTCTGTTGTCCAATCCGATGCGTTCGGTCTATTGCTTGCTGTTCAGTGGCAGGATTCCACCATGGATCAACCATATATACATAGTCTGCAGCCGTAAGATTCAATCCAACGCCCCCTGCTTTTAAGCTTATCAAAAATATCTTTACCGCATCATTTGCCTGAAAATCAGCCACTGCTTTCAAACGGTCGGCAGCCTTTGTACTTCCATCAAGATAATAATAGGCAACCTTTCTTTTAGTTAATTCCGTGCCTATCAGTCCGAGCATAGAGGTAAACTGGCTGAAGACCAATGCTTTGTGATTGCTAGCATTTTCTTCAATCTCGCGCATCAGTTCATCAATCTTTACACTCACATTTGGATAGGCTTCAGTTTCATTCAGTATCGCCGGACTATCACATATTTGTCGCAGTTTGGTGAGACCACTCAATATAAATATTCCCGCTTTGGCAAACCCCTCTTTCTCAATCTTCTCCATAATATTCTTTCGGTAATCATCCCTGAAACTATTATAGATGGTGCGTTGCTTGCCTTCCATCTCACACCATAGAATAGTTTCTGTTTTTTCGGGAAGATCCTTAGCCACTTGTTCTTTTGTTCGGCGAAGCATAAAGGGATATATCAGCTTACGCAATTGCTCGGTCTTCTCCTTGTTATTATCCCTGTCTATCGGGTTGGAAAACTCTGTTTTAAAGAACTCCATATTACCCAATAGTCCAGGATTGATAAAGTTGAATTGTGCATACAGGTCGAAGGTATTATTCTGCACAGGTGTACCACTCAATATCAACCTGTTTCTTGCCTTTATCAATTGTGCCGCCTTGGCAGTCTGCGATAAATGGTTCTTAATAGCCTGGCTTTCATCTAGAATGATATAACCAAATTGGTATTGTACCAATTGTTCGATATCGCTGCGCAATAAGCCATAACTTGTTATTACGATATCGGCATTCAACAGGTCATGCTCGTTTAGTTCTCTTTCTGTGCCATAATGAATGTAATAAGTAAGGTGGGGCGCAAACTTATCAATCTCTGTTTGCCAGTTGTAGATAAGCGAGGTAGGGCAAACAATCAGGTGCGTTTCGCCTTTGTGTTTTAGCTGCATTGCACTCAGGAAAGTGAGTGTTTGCAATGTTTTCCCCAACCCCATATCATCAGCCAAACAGCCCCCCCAACCCATCTCGTCTAACAAACTCATCCATTGAAACCCCGATTTTTGATAGTCTCTCAGTGTTGCTTTTATGTTGGAAGGCAGCTTTAGTTTCTTTACATTGTTTATATCTTTCAGTCGCTCTTTCTTTGCGAGTATCTCCTTGTATGTTTCTTCGTTATTCTCCTGTTCATGCAGTTGGTCTATTATCGTCCAATGAAGTTTGCTCACCTGCATAGAATCGTTCTTTACAGATCCCATTTTCATCAAAGAGGCGAATTTCTTAATCCACTCATCGGGTAACATCCCCAAAGTGCCATCGCTTAATAATACAAACTGTTGCTTGTTGATAATGGCTTTTCTCAACGTCGCCAATGGCACAACCTGGTCGCCATAGCTTACGTCCATTCGTATATCAAACCAATCAACGCCACTACCCGCCTTAAAATCCATGACAGGTTTGTTGGTATTGTATTTAAATTTCTTTAGGTTGCTGAATCCAAATACAGGAATATCCATTTCCTGCAACTGTTGATACATGGTAAGAAACCAGTTCTTTTTCATTACCTCATCAAAGTGAAGATAAAAGTGCTCATTATTCTGGCTACTAAAGGACGGATGCAGGGTACGCAAATTCTCTACCAGCTTATTTTCCTCTATCGGGTTGCGGGTAATGTTCAACAGTTTATCCCCTAGTTCAAGCGTAGAAACTTCTTCCCCGTCATTATCTAGCTCATAGTCTTCATATAACCATTTTGGAGTAATGATGAGGTATTTTTCATTCAATTCGCTCAGGTAAACACGTGGTTCGGGAAACGGCTCGATAGTTTCCGTTTTAATCACATCGCCCATATCGATAGGAAACTTAGTAGCAAGAGGCAGGACTATCTTATTGATGAATTGATTCTTAGCAGCAACAGGTACGATTAGTTTTCCTTCGGGCAAATACTTCTTCACCTTATTTATCCCCTCAGGGATAAAATAAAATACCTCCTTATGCAACAGCAAATACTTGTGTGTAGTAAAATCTTCAACCAGTTCACCCGTTTCAACAACCTTCATTTCTACTATTAGCGAGATCGTTTTATCGGTCTGCTTCAGGACTATTTTATAGTCTAGTGGGGTATTTACAAACCGACAAGGCTTTACATTGTTCTTAGAAAAATTGCTGCCGTTTGGTAGATAATACAAATGTTTCCAACTAGCCAGAAAAGGGGCTATTTCTTGTAGCATATTGGTGTATTCCACATTAATCAACTCCTCCTGTTTAGGATCTAAGTTTCTATACGGTTGTGCATCGCTGATGTTATACGCGTTTGAATGCTCCCTAATCATTCGCACCAGGTTCTCTTCTACAATGTTAAACAGGGCATGTTGCATGGCAGACGGTGCATTGTTGAAAATGGCTAAGTCGACCTTCGTTTTCAACTTATTGTTGGTATACGTATACTTTTCTCCCTTTTGGGTAATCTTAAAACTATCAAGCCTGAACCCATTTATCGCATTTTGGTTCAGGTTAAAAAGGATGGCAGTATCAAATGGATCTGTCGGTTTATCTGTTGAAACAGGCTGTATAATTTCATTTGCTAAATCATTGATTGTCTTTACGTTCTTTACAGGAAGTCGATCGATGATAGATTTCCACTCTGCATTTAAGTCCGAATAGATTGGTAAAACACCTGTCGGTTTGGTTGCTAATACAATATTTCCATTGTAATCGAACCCAAACTTAAAACCATTTGCTAATTCATCTGCTGTAGTAATACCATACGGAACAAGTAATCTATTCTTTTCAGCTGTAAAGTCCTCAAAATGATTGAAGTAGTACTTGCCCTTACTACTATACAACTTAATCATCAACCCAACGATATGATAGCAGGGTTTCAACGCCTTAAAAAACTTGCAGTTGCATCCTACGACAAAACAGCTTCTTTTATCAATCTTTTGAATGAACGTTTTGGTATCACCTTTCTTTGGGACCATTTCAAAGCGTTTACCCCCATCTGACATTACTACTGTATAATCTTGATAAGCGTTATAAATACGAAGCGCCTTATCCGAGTCGGTAAAAGAATGTACGTTCCAATAGTCGGGAAGGAAATTCATTTTGTATTCCATCCCAATCAATGGAAGTTCTTCTTTGGGAACCAAACTAGAGGCAGGTTTTACAATCCCATCTTTTAAAAGCTTTATATAGGCAGCCGTTTTTGCAGCAGCAGCCATGTCAACTGCGCTTCGCTTAGTACATTCCAACATTACCGCCCCAATATGTTTGCAGGTATCAAAGTTTTCTAAATAATAAAAGCAAGAACAGATAGAATGAACTTTATTATTCCCTTCAATCTGAATCTCTACCTCATAGTTTTCTGAACTAGACCCTTGAATGTGTGCCAATATCTGCCCTCCCTTACCAAACTTTATTTCCTTTATCCGATTCACTACCGATTTACTCCTCGTAAGGATTGTTTTACTAATGTTATTGGCTATAAATTCCTTCAAAATAGCCCTTTGTTCTGTACTTAATTCGATCATAAATTGCTGGTTAACTATTAAATCTTACCCGATTGACGAATTCTACGAAAGTAATGCAACGATACGGTCTATCAACTTATTCATTTGTTAAGGAGTGTCTAATTAGTTTTCACTGATTAGACAATCAATTTATAGTCTATTAACCATAAATAAAGGGTAAGGATAAAATTTTCCTCTCACCTTTAACTATCCCTAGCCCCTCCCCCTATTTTATCAACACAACAGTGCCCTTTCTTTCAATGCGTTCGCCCGTATCATGGTCGGTATATTTCAAAATCCAGACATAAGTACCCGGAACGGGTTCTGCCCCTTTTATCCGCCCATCCCACCCATGCATCCAATCGGTGGATTTAAAAACCATATCTTTCCAACGGGTAAATATCATAAACACTAGGTCATCTGCCTTCCAGCCAAATACAGGTGCAAAATATTGATAGGAGACTGCCGAATTTGGGGTAAATACAGTAGGTACCAGAATACTGCAATTCGGTACCACCCGGATCGTGCGAAAGATTGTATCCACACAATAATCTCCTTTCACAACCAGCCGTACCGGATACAATCTAATAGAATCATGGTGTGGATAACGCTCAGGTAGTGGTTCCTCAAGTGTACTTGTATTGCCATTGCCAAAATCCCAGTTCCAGCTAATGACATTGCCCAGACTATTATCCTTGAACGTAACTTTCTCAGTAGGGCAAACAAAGTCGGTCTGTTCCAATGCGCCTCCTTCTCCCTGCTTCTCTATTACAAAAGAAGCCTTTACCGTATCCCCCTCATTTAATAATGAAACAGAAGTTATTTTACTTGTATCCCTGCAACTTTCATTAAAAACAATCAATTGAACTTGTTTGGGTGACAGATCCTTATAAATGATTGCCGTATCGGGAATAAAACTGTAGCATTGGTTATTAAAATTCCAGCTACAACTATCAGTACCATTGATACTTGCGTGTATAAACTCTACAGTATCCTGCCTACAACCATATTGAACTTGCCAGTTGAAGTCTGCTTTTACAGATCGGGGTGCACGAATGGTTATAGCATCTCCCGGTGTAGTTACAACAGCGCACCCATTTGTCAATTGGGTACCATCAACTGCTTTCTGTACGCTCACCCGATAATTTCCTGCAGCAAGAACAGGCGAGGCTAAATTCAATTGCACGCTATTCGTTTCGCCATTCTTACAGTCCGTAAGTGCCTTTGTGATTGTAACGGGAGTAGACCCCTCAATGGCAAAATCACTTCCATCGGCAGCAACAGAACTACACAAAAGAGGATGATTAAAGGTAAGTCTGATCGACTGCGGGCTACAAGTTAATGGTTCAACAGGCTGCAGCAAAGAAGGCTTGCCAATATTTACCACCACCTTATGGATTGCTGTATCATAGCACCCAATTGCGTTTTCTACCACTAGCGATATGGTATAACTTGCCAATGTATCTAAATAAGGATAGGTAATTGCAGGCGGTGTTGGTAGGGTACTTGTATCGCCATTTCCAAAAGTCCAGTTCCATCCTATAAGGGTACCTTTACTGGTATTGGTGAAAGCTGCCTGTGCATTAGGGCAAATAGTGTCTGCAACAGTAAAGGCAGCCTTAATGTTGTGGTCTATAAAAGGATACGTAACCGAACTACTACTATCACTGCAAGTGCCGTTGGAAACAATAAGTTTAACCTGTAGGGGATTTAACTTAGTGTATTCAAAGCCAGTATCCGACCGACTAACGATACTACTATCTACCCACCATTGCCAGCTTGTGGCATTCTTACTACCTGTTTTTGTGCCTATATAATTGGCAATCAAGGTATCATTTTTGCAACCTATCAATCGTTGTGAAGTAAAGACAGCACTTACTTTATTGATGGAATTAAAGCTAACAACACTCCCTTGCGGCGTTGCCCCATGATATTGGTTAAAGATAGTATCGAAGCCCTTACCTGTATTTAAGGTTATCTTATAAACACCATCGGTTGAAATGGGGGCACTAAGATATAGAAAAACAGACGAGGCAAGTCCCGAGTCGTTACAATTCGTCGTCACACTATTAATAACAACAGCTGAGGGTCCTGAAACCGAAAACTGACTGCCATTGGCATCGATTGAACTACAAAGCACCGGCCTGTCGAAAGTGATTTGCACTTGCTGTGGCGCACACTTGGTAGTACCTGTCGCACTACTGAAGTAAGAGGGCGTACCTG
>CAISCV010000085.1 GCA_903883945.1 uncultured Chitinophagaceae bacterium
CAGTCTGCGATATTGAACACACAAGACACAGAAGCCCTGTCAATGCAGTCTTGAATGTCTTCGCAGGATTATGTGCCTACACTTTTTTGGACAGATTGCCTTCCATTTTTAGTAGGTAACATCCAAAACTCACGTTAAATATTATGGAATTATCAAAAATGACACTCGCAAACTTCTATACTGCAACTGAATCAGATAAGATTGATTTGGTAGATGCTATTGAAAAGGATGTGCAATGTGTAGTTATCAATTCCATAACTGGGAATGGAGCAAGTCATTTAATGATGGGTATCAGCAACAGTATTGCCAATGGTTCACTATTTGTGAATTATGAAAACTTAATATCAAACAATAGTCTTTATGAAATAGAGAAACTAGACCTAAATTCTTATAAGCATCTGTTTTTAGATTCTTGGAATGGGTTTTATTTATTGTGTGATAGGAATGGGAACTACAAGGATTCTTTTGATATTATGGAAGATAAAATCAGCTCATTCATAAAAAATGGAGGAAAGCTTTATATAACAGGCAATATTGACAATATGAATGAAAGATTGCTTTCGTTTGTATCTCAATTCTCTTCTTCCTTTATACAATTAGATAAGGTTGAAAAGGGAGTACTTGCCTTGCTGCTAAGAGATTTTAATAGTGAATATAAATGTGACTTTGAAGCAAAATTCGGGAATACATTATTAGATAAAAGTTACTATTCCTACAGGGAATTTCAAAGCGAATTGATAGGGATTTATGCTAAAAGCAATTCCTATATGGCTACTTAATAATTTAAAGTTGAGGTAAATCCTCCCACTCGTAGTATTCATTTTTGGCTTTAAGGTCTGGACGTTCTCCTTTTCCACGTATTGTGTAAACTGGTGTATATTCCAACTGGTCACTAGGTAACTCATAATCTAATATTGCTTTATAATCTTCAAGGTTCAAATCTTCATTAAGCCACTTCTTAGATAGTTCAAAGGGCAAAAACAATGGCATCCTACCAGCGTTTTCACCGTCATTGTGTATCTTACCCATTACATCATTAGCCGCCCGTGTTATAATGGTAAAGGTGTACCGCTTTATCATTTCGCCCGTTTCAATATCTGGCAACTCCACTACTGAATACAACGCTGGTAAGAATGTTAACCGTTCACCCTTAACGTTTACATAGTAGGGTACTTTCTTTTTCCATCCCTTAATAGCCCTATGTTCAAAGATACCAGACACGGGAACTAAGCACCTCCTGTTTCTTATCTTATGCCAATAGCTTGTTTTATCATCTAAAATTCGTTCGCTACGTGCATTAAGCATATTTGCCCGTTGCCTAACAAAAACCTTTTCGTCCTTAACATAGAAAGGGATAACACCCCACTCCATCAACTTACAGTGTAGCTTTAAATCTTCACGGTTAACATAAATGATAGGGTGGTTAGCGTAGGCGTGTCCAGCTATGTGTATGGCTGCCGAAAAGTTTATCTCTATTTGGTCGTCAAATATCAAATCTGGGAAATAATCTGCTAACTCCCTAATCTTCACTGTAAACGATACATCGTAACACATACCTAAGCTTTTTCAATTTCATCAAATTTAACCCTTAACTTTTGGGTACTGTATTGTATGGTAATAAACAGTTCCCCAAACACAACCTCAAATTTGGGGGATATTTCTGATTCTTTAGGTATTCGCCACGTAGTATTTTTTTTTATGTACCTTTTTATATGGTCGGTGTACTTTTCATTTAACCTTTTTGCTAGTTGGTCTGCACTCTTTACAACGCTCCAATACAATTGATATTTCTGCCCTGAAAGCATTTCTTCTAGTTTGGCTTTATGTTCAGGCTTTTCCAAATTGATTATTGAAGCATACTTATCACCCTTTACAGCATTAAAATGTACCTGTGCATATTGATAGCTATCATAATCTGTAAGCAGAATGTTTATCCTTTCATTTTCAGCAAAATGTTCTACGACCCTTTTATATGTCTGGGATACTAAATAGACCTTCTTTAATTTAATAAGCCTATCAATATATATGTCCTTAAATTGTTCGAATGGTTGTAGCATACCTAATTTTTCACTTTGAGTATTTCATTAATGTTGGTGGTGTACTTGTTGCTTAAATGTTCAGCCCTTAGTTTGTATCTACGCTGGAATCCTTGGGATGCCATTCTCACTGAATCCTTCCCCATTAGCCGATTTATTTTATCCATTGAAAGCAATACATCCTTTTCCTTCTTTCTGTCCTTTACATCAAACATACTAGTTTGAATCTGATTTTCAGGAATCAATCCCAAAACTGTGATTCCGACTTTCTTAAACAGATAGCCTTCCTTATAAATTATTTCCAGTCCTTTCAAGGCATAGCTAATCATTTCGCCTGTTAGGTTAGTTGGGGTCTCAAATTCCAGCGATATAGACCCCGTATATTGAGGCAAGTCTGGCTTATGATAATTGGTGGTCACGTACACGTTAATTGCCTTGGCACATGAGTTCTGTCTTCTTAGTTTTTCTCCACAAGCAGCAGTATAATTGCTGGCAGCTTCCTTTAATATGGATATGTCGCCAGTCAATTTTCCAAAAGACCTTGAAGTACATATATTCTTTTTAGCGGGTGGCTCAAACTCCCATTCGATTGATGGTACACCTCTCAATTCGTTCCAAAGCCTTTGACCAACAACTGTCATTTTGGTTCTCATGAAATCCTCTGGAAGCTTAGTTACATCCATAGCGGTCTTACACCCGTTCCTTTGTAGTAGATTAGCGTATTGCCTACCGATACCCCAAATGTCGCCGACCTCTGTATAATCAAGCATTTCGTCAATCAATTGCTGGTTAGCAGCATAGAACACTCCTAATTGCTTGTACTTCTTTTTGGCATATCTATTAGCCATCTTAGCCAATGTTTTTGTGGGAGCGATACCGACACTTACTGGGATTCCAATATTACGTCTGACCGTTTCTTTTATATCAACTCCTAGCTTAGATAAGTCTGTGTAATGCATATCAGATAAGTCAAGAAATGATTCATCAATTGAATATACTTCTAGCCTCGGAACAAGTCTAGCAAGGGTTTTCATTACCCTGTCTGATAAGTCGCCGTAAAGGGTATAATTTGAGCTAAATACAGCCACATTGTTCTTGTTGATAATGTCTTCCATTAGAAAAGCAGGAGTACCCATTTCTATTCCTAAAGCCTTTGCCTCATCACTTCTGGCAATAGCGCAACCATCATTGTTACTAAGTACAACAATAGCCCTATTTGCAAGCTTAGGTTGAAATAACCGCTCACAACTAGCATAGAAATTATTACAATCGACTAAAGCATACATTTGGTATCATTTGGATTTATGAGTATCTGAATAACAACACCCCAAACCTGCATTTCCATTTCAGGGGTAATTTCAATATCCTTGTATTTGCTGTTAGCTGGTATGAGCCAACACTTAAACTGATTCTTCTTTAGATACTTTACTGTAAAATCGCCATTAAGTATCGCCAATACTATGTCCCCATTCTTTGGGGTAATACTTCTGTCTACAACTAATCTGGATTTAGGTGGTATAAACGCATTAAGCATAGAATCCCCTTCACATTCTATGATGAAAGTTGAAAGAGGGTGTTTGATAATCTCTTTATTAAGGTCTATCCGTTCTTCTAGGTAGTCATTAGCAGGAGAGGGGAAGCCCGCTTTAACTGTGCTTCTAAAAATCGGTATTGATAGTTCTCTAATCATATTTACTAAATTAATTAGCAAATGTATGAGCAATAATTTAATAGTAAAAGAAAAACACAATAGTAAGAGACAATTAAATCTTTAATTTTTCAATAAAGGGAAATAAGTAAATTGTAATCATTGAAACCCTTATTATTTTTCAATGATTACTAGTAGGGAGAAAATAGTCACTGAAAATACTTTGATTTAAAACAATCAAACCTTAAAATGATATTCTTTGCAATCCTTATAATTATTTTAATTGATTTGATTACAAACTTTGTGATTAAGCTACACCAATTAGGATATATCTAGTAGGATGGTAATAAATTCAGTTTTTTTGATAAGAGGCACACCCCTTAAGTAACCATGTTTTTCCTCTTTTTTTATACGCATAGCTAGAGCGTATGTTACCACCAAAACCTTACTAGATAAATATTTTAGCCTACAGTAATAATAATTACCACTGTTAAAATAGAGGAGAATGTACTTATGGGAAAGGGCGGAAAAGTATAACATCTAAAACTTACCTACAAAATAATTAAATGTTACAAAGTTTGCACAGATAGTACTTGGGTAATGAGATACAGTTTTTATAGTTTCTATTGATTAACGATTTATTGGAAAATTGCGGAAAGTTTCGGTAATTGAAAATTGAACAGAACTTTCACGAACTTTTGCGAACTGATTTTTTTGAGTAGTTGAGTATTAAGCTTTTTGATATTGTGATAGTATGAAATTAGGGTAAAAGGGGAGGCAGATTGAAAAAGTTAGCACCGAATGTTAGCACTTGATGGAAATAAAAAAAAAGTGAAACCCTTATTGGTAAAGAGTTTCACTTTTTTGTTAAGCTGTAGGGGGAGGGGTCGAACCTCCACGAGGCAGTTAGCGATAGTACAAAGTTCAGTGGTCCACCCTGGTCGAGTAAGTATTGCTACAATCCGGCTCTATGCTATGTTTATCCCGTTATCCTCACCCCCGAGACAAGAGGGCATGTCTGCCAAAAGTTTCATCACCCCACAGTATTTAGAACTAATCTCACACCGTTTTTCGATTTGAGAGTGCAATATTAAGTGTATATCTTGATATGTTGCAAATATTTTAATCATTTTTTTAAAAGTTTAGAAATTATGCAGTATATTGGCAGATATTTTAAATAATTTCTAATATGGATGCTAAGGTTTCTTTAAAATTACAGCTAGATAAACTAGATCTTCAGATTATTCGGGAAATGATGAATGATGCAGAAATATCTTATGCCGACTTGGGTAAGAAGCTTTTTGTATCAGGAGGCACCATACATGTACGCATAAAGAAACTGGAAGAACTGAAAGTAGTTACAGGTAAAAAACTTTCTATAGATGTTCGTGCATTGGGGTATGATGTAATTGCTTTTATAGGTATTTATCTGGAGAAAAGTTCTTTGTATGATGATGTAGCCAAAGAATTGCGCAAAATCCCTCAAGTAGTTCGGGTAAACTACACAACTGGAAATTATAGCATGTTTGCTGAAATTGTTTGTAAAGACATAGTACAGTTGAGGTTTGTTTTGCACGATGAGTTGCAAAAGATTAAAGGAATTGAGCGGACGGAAACCTTAATTTCATTAGAGGAGAGCTTCAACAGAACGGTTGTTATCGACGATTAACCCATTTGAAACATAGCATCTAACTAGCGTAGCGACATCGTTTTTTTAAATCATGATATTTCTTAGGATTATCTACCACTGTAATTCCTTCAAAAATCGTTACTTCGCAGAAAGGAATATACCATTATCGTTTCTACCAAATTGAATGGATTATGCACAAGAAGAAAGTACTTTGTTTCGGAGAATTATTATTACGCATATCCCCTGCAGCCACAGAAAATGAGTTTTCGGAAAAGCAGCCCATGCTATTGTACATGGGAGGTGCAGAAGCAAATGTTGCAACCGCATTGGCAGGATGGAACATTCCCGTTAAATATTGTACGGTGTTGCCAGATAATTTTATGAGCAGGCATGTGGTTGACTATCTGGAGTTTAAAGGAATCTTTACTTCTTCAATCATATATTCTGGTAATAGAATTGGCATTTATTTCTTGGAAAGAGGGGCCGATTTAAAAGGGAAGATGGTATATGACAGAGAACATTCTTCCTTTTCTGAGTTAACTACTGGTGTAATAGACTGGGATAAGGTATTTAGAGATGTTTCCTGGCTAGACTTTACAGCCATTAGTCCTGCTTTGAATCAGAATGTAGCAGATGTATGTCTGGAAGCAGTTGAAGCAGCTTCCAGAAAAGGAATTACTATTTCATTGGATTTAAATTACAGGGCGAGGTTGTGGAAATATGGAAAACAGCCTGTTGAAATAATGCCAAAGCTTGCCGAATATTGCGATGTGATTATGGGCAATATCTGGAGTGCGAATACATTGCTAGGAATTGAGTTGGACGAACAGATACATGAAAAGAAGCATAAGCAGGCTTACCTCGATCATTCCGAAAAGACTTCTAAGGTAATTATTGAAAAGTTTCCTAAATGTAAAGTAGTGGCAAATACCTTCAGGTTTGATAGTAACGCAAATAATTTGTTGTATTACACAGGATTATATACGGAGGGTAAGCATTATGCATCTCCCGAATTTACCTGTGAAGGCGTTGTAGACAGAAGTGGTAGTGGTGATTGTTTTATGGCGGGATTGATATATGGATTGTATAACCAGCATGCCCCTCAAGAAGTTTTAAACTATGCTACTGCAGCGGCTTTTGGCAAGCTACAAGAGATGGGAGATTCTACCGATCAGGATGTGTTTACGGTTAAGAAAATGGGTAGAGGAAATAGTTAATACTAGGATATGAAATTAGAAAAGGGCTAATCAGATAATTTATCTGATTAGCCCTTTTCAATTATAGAAAGATCCTAAACCTTAGTTCTTGATTACTCTAGCAGAGGTATTACCCGTTTCTACTGTGTAAACACCTTTTGAAATACCTGCTAGTTGCAAGTCTGTTGTAGTAGTGCCTGCTTTTAGGGTCACTTGTTTTACAACTTTACCATCAACACTCAAAATACGAGCAATTGCATCTGTTGTAGAAGCAGTGTAAGACAATCTTGTTGTACCGAAAGTTGGATTTGGATAAGCCGAAATCTTAGTAGACGCAGCAAATACAACTTTTTGTACATTACTATAATTGAAAGAACCTGTCTTGTCGATAGATTTCAAGCGGTAGTAAGCTGTAGAGCCACTTTTGTTGCTAGCATCTGAGTATGAGTAGCTATTAATAGCTTTTCCTTTAGATAAAACACTGTTTAAAGCAGCGAATGAAGAACCATCTAACCCTTTTTCAATAACAAATTTGCTTGTATTTACTTCGTTAGCAGTATTCCAGCTAAGTAGTGCTGTATTTCCTTTTGTTTCAACTGCAAATGCTTTAAAGCTAAGAGGTAATGCCCATTGGATATCATTTGTACTTCTGATTGTAAATTCAGGCGTAACGGTAGTCGCTGTTTTTGCTTTATAGATATTCATGTATCCTATATAATCCATTGTATCTGTGGAGGGAGGATTGCTTGCAAATGTCGAACTGGTAGTAGTATAAACAATCATGCTTCCTGTTGCATCTGCAAGGTTGTTTGAACCTGAGAAAGTGCTTGTAGTCGTATTGATTGCAGCGTGGTGTATTATTACCAATAAAAAGGCATACTTGGTTACGTCGTTAGTAAGGTCATAAACCGTAATGGGTGTTGGCGTAACAGGTACATTGTAAGCTACAGGAGCTGGGAATTTTGAACCAGCTACAGGAACTATTTCAAAATAGCTGTTAAAAAGTTTTAAGCTATCGCCAGTAACATCAATGTTGACGGAATCTCCTACATTGTACACGTGACCAGCTCCTTTACCAAAATAGAGTACGACAGCTGTACCATTAGCTTCAACTACAGCAGTTGCAGCACTTACATTTTTGTTTACTGTATCTGAGATTATTACGCCAGAAAGCGTTGCACTAGGTAAAACAACTGTTGAACTCTGGTACAGAGCTTTCATTGCATTCAAATCTGTGATTTGTGCTGACGACTTGTTTACTACAAAAACAGTAGTAAGGATTGTGACGAGAAGGAGTGTAAATTTTTGCTTCATAATTTAATAATTTATTTTTTACAAACATAAGGAATTTTGCTTTTAAAAGGGCGCGCTTGTATTATCAAATTGTTATGAATGTTAATAAAAATTTACCCAAAGTGGAAATTGTGGTGATTATTCTGCAATATTTGCATTAAGATCTGCACTATGGTGCAATTTTTTAAAATTATTTACTTTGCAAATGCAGTACAAGGAGTGTTTTTTTTATACCTGAAGCAGACAGCGTTTAAGCAAACTATGCTATCCAATTGAAGTTGTAAAAAATAAAAGATTTTAAGTTATTACATGCCCCTAAACAAATATTATAACTAATGAGTAGATTAAGTATTAGGTTTTGTCTTTCAGTTCTCCTATTTCTGTTGGTTGTTACCAAAAACATTGCACAGAATCCTAAGATTAAGTGCTATTTTAATCATCCTGTGAATAATGCTTTATCTACCGGTGTAAATGCAACATACCTTAAAGGTACTTTTCCTGATACGATAGTTGCTTACATCAATAAGGCAAAGTATACCCTTGATTTTGCTGTATATAATTTTACTTCAGTAGCGAATGATCAGGTTTCTAAGATAGCTACTGCTGTGAATAATGCCTACAAACGAGGTGTAATTGTTCGTTGGATTAACGATGGGAAGTCTAGTAACAAAGGGATGAGTTTACTAAATTCAGCAATACCTTGGATAAGTAGCCCCAATAGTAGTAGTTATGGAATAATGCATAATAAATTTTTGGTTATTGATGTAAATTCACCCGATTCGAATGATGCCTATGTTGTTTCAGGTTCGTATAATTACTCTGTGCAGCAAACTAATACAGATTATAATAATCTTTTAATTGTACAAAATCAACCGCTAGCCTCTGCCTATTATGATCAGTTTAATCAGATGTGGGGCGGGACGGGTTCTATGCCTGATACTACCATAAGTAAATTTGGTACGCACAAATTAACGTCTACCAAACATTATTTTAATGTAAACGGAACAAAAGTGGAGGTTCATTTTAGCCCTAAAGACACCTGCGGAAAGTATGTGACTGCTATTGCCAATTCTGCCAATAATGATCTTACTTTAGGTATTTATACTTTTACGGATAATAGTATTGCGACTACTGTACTAAATAGAGACAACAAAAGTGTAACGGTAAGAGGTATTGAGGATACGTTTAGTGTTTCTTACAGTCCGCATGCTACGCTGAGTGGTCCGTTAGGGAAAAATTTTGTTGTTTATTCCGGGGCGGGTTTGTATCACAATAAGGTAATGGTTGTAGATGCTTTGATGCCTTCGTCTGACCCTCAGGTGGCAACCGGTTCTTTTAATTGGACTGCTGCAGCGGAGACTTCCAATGATGAGAACCTTATTATTATTCACGATTCTATCATTGCCAACCAGTATTACCAGGCACTGTGTAAGGATATATCGGTAAATGGGGGCAATGCCTGCATAACCCCTTTGCCTGTAAATTGGGTTTCATTAGAGGCTAAACTTACTACGAATAAAGCGGTGGTTTTGAATTGGGTAACTACCGGTGAAATAACTACCCATCATTTTGAGGTAGAACGTTCTTCTGGTGGCATTGTTTTTCAGCAGATTGGTCGAGTTGGGGAGTGTAAGAATGGCAGTTATTTTTTTACTGATGAGGCGGCTTCTTCAGGGATTAATTATTATCGGGTAAAAGAAGTGGATGAAACGGGAGAATTTACTTATTCTAAAGTTGTGAGCGTGTATTACAGAACTACCACTGCCATTAGCATTTATCCAAATCCTTCTAAAAACAATCTTTATGTCTTGTTGCCATTGAGAGCCAACAGGATTAATATTTATGACGCTGTAGGAACCATCCTTTCAGGTTTTGATGTTCGCTTGCAATCGGACATCAATATTGATGTATCTAGATTTGCAAAGGGAAACTATTATCTGGAAGTAGTGAGTGATACGAATAAAGAATTAAAGCATTTTGAGAAATTGTAAAACGGGTAATTTCTTATTCTAAGGTTCACGGCTAATTAACTTGCAAAAAAAGAATTTAATAACAGCTAAACTTATTATTTTGTGATAGTTATACTTAGCTGGATTGTAGCTAGGTCTTAATTTATTTCAAATAAAAAATGGGTTGGTTATTTATCAGAATCTGGAATAACACAATATTTTGTGCTTAAGATATCATTGATAAAACTAATTCTATAAAGGGCTTTATATCACAATAGACTCGTTTAAAAATGAATAAAGAATTATTTAGAGATGATAAAAATAATAGCCTGCGGATTTCGAGCCTAAAGCGTTTCGATGATGCTATTTCCTTCAAGGGCTTTGCCGCCAAAATGGTGCTGTCTGGAAAGGAGACCTACTTTGTTAAAAATAAAAAATTTATCGTATCGTCTAATGAGTATATTGTTGGTAACGACGAAACTATTGCTTCAATAATTATCAAAAGTAGTGAAGAAGTAAAAGGGCTTTGCTTAGATGTATCGGAAAAGATTATTAGAGAGGTCGCTGCGTATAACTTAGAAAAACCGGATGCTTTTGTAGACTTTCTACTTACCAATAAGCTATTTATACATAAATACGATGCAAAGCAAACTTCATTGGGCTATCTATTGAATGATTTAAAAGATAAAGTTCAGTTAAGCCATAATGGGCAGCCACATCTTAATACCGAGTTGTTTTATTCTATTGCAGAATGTATTGTTTCTGATCAGTTATATGTTTTTGAGAAGCTTGGGAGAATAAATTTTAAGAAACAAGTAACCAATCAAGAATTATTCAGAAGCCTGCAATCGGCAAAAGAATTTATTGATGAGCATCTATTTGCCGATTTAAATCTTGATGTTTTAGCTAGTACTGCCTTCCTTTCAAAATATCATTTTATACGGTTATTTAAATCAGTATACAACTATTCCCCCTATCAGTACATTCTTCATAAGCGATTGAATCTGGCTGCATCTTTATTGAGAAAGGGGAAATCGGTTTCCGAAGTGTCTATCGAAATGGGCTTTTCTGATGTGCCCACCTTTAGCAAAGCCTTTAAAAGATTGTTTAATGAATCTCCCTCACACTTTTACCCAAATAAGCAATTTTAGACAACTATAATTTCCGCATGTATTCTATTTTGCACTAAACAAATGATTTAAGCATGATAAAGAATTACAATCGTTGGATTTATATTGCCTTTTTGATAGTGGGATTGTACAATCTTTTACTGAAACATAACTTTGGAGATGCCACCATCTATTTAGGCATTGGTCTTGCCTTTGACCCTTTCGATACCACCCTAATTTGGAAGGATAGGCCCAAATGGCAACAGGCAGTACTTATGGTACAGTTATGTTTAGTGTTTATTTCCCTGCCTTTATCTATCTGGCCCGATTTGTCTTTAGGGTTCATGGAGGGATTTAGGGGTAAATGAAGCGGTGTTTTGCAGGATGGTGTATTGCCAAGGATGTTTCCTATATAGCTGAAACAGGTAGTGTATAAATTTACCAGTTATATCAGCCATGGGCAATACTAGTAAATTCTAGTTAGAAACTGTTTGACAAGTAGAACGATGTGGGTAACGGGTAATAATTTGGGTAGTTGTAACGGCGAGCACATGACAGCGTAGTGCTCTATACCCTAGATTTAGACTAGTATTTGACTGAATATATATTCATGGGCTAGACGGAGAATGCACCAGACTTCGAGACATTGATGGATTAGTGGGCCTCGAAGAGCCGGAATTGGCTGGTGTTTGTAATCTGTAAATAATTGCTCGATAGCTGCTTTCATCAATTCCATTCGTTTGTGTAATTAAAAAAACGAAAGTAGCCCTATCTGTTTATTTAATGAAAAGACTTATTTCGGAAACTAAAATATTTAAGCTCCTCCAGTTGACCACCCCAATCTTTATTATCGTCATAAGTTACTTAAAAAGGTATCTTTGATTATTACAAACAATTGAAAAGAATTTTATGAATAATGTTGTCTACCAGATTGCCATAAAAAAAGAATATGCAGCAGCAGTGATTGAAGACTTGAAATTGATGGATGCGATAGAAATATTGGAACATCCAATACCCGAGTGGCAACAAAGAGAAACGATGAAGCGTATGGCAGCTTATGAAGCAAATCCCAATTCTGGTATCAGCAAAGAAGCCTTTTTTAATGACCTAAAAAAAGAAGATGAAGCACTTTAGGGTTATTTTCTCCTCCGGTGCTTTAACAGATTTAAAAACTATCCGTAGATGGTACAACCAAAAACAAGCTGGACTTGGGAAACAGATGGTTGATGATGTTGAGTTTTCCATTTCATCCATCGAATTAAATCCCTACTATGGCTCAATCAAGTACAAAAACATCCGAACCGTATCTTGTTCAAAATTTCCTTATACCATTCATTATTCCATAGATGAAAGTCGGGATGTCGTTATTATCGCTGCCGTTTTTCATTTGCATCGAAATCCATTTTGGGACAGGGATGATGCTTAGTATTTATTTACTCCTCAACGTTTTATAAATCTTTATTGCACTCAGCAGTAAGGCTATAAAAAGAACCAACCCAACCAATCCCCTCACGAGACTGATACTTTGTATTACGACCACCAGCATCATACCGACTTTATTTATTTGAACTTTAGTAACGAGCAGTCCATGACGGAGTCATCCACAAGACTTCGAGACATTCATGGAGTGGATGGGCCTCACGACTTATCCAAAACCTACTTCATTCAAATTAATCCATCCCAACTCCTTTTTTTACTACATTGCATTCATAAATTATCATCAATGAAAAAATTTTCAATCTATTCGATTGCCATTGCAGGTCTTGTTTTTACTGGCTGCAAACACAAGTCTGATAAGCAGGATTTTCTTGCCGCCAACATAGACTCTTCCGTTCTGCCTAGTACCGATTTCTTTCAGTATGCCAATGGTGGATGGATTAAAAAGAACCCGATACCTGCCGATGAAAGTAGCTGGGGTGTAGGCAATCTGGTGCAGGAAGAACTGTACATCCGTCTGAAAACCATTAACGAAAAAGCAATTGCTGAAGGCGCTGCCAAGGGTACTGTCTCTCAGAAGATAGCCGACTTCTGGCAGAGTGGGATGGATACTGTTGCCATTGATAAAGCCGGACTTGATCCTTTGAAGGAACTATTTACCGCTATCACCGCCATCAAAAACACAGACGATATTGTGAAAGTTACCAGTAGCTTTAACAATAAAGGCATAGATGGTTTGTTTGATGAATACATTGGTCAGGACGATAAAAACAGTGAGGTGATAGCCTATCGCCTCTGGCAGGGAGGAATAAGCATGCCTGACAGGGACTATTATTTTAATACAGATAGCAAATCGGTGGCAGTGAAAAAGGCTTACCAGAAGTACCTCTATCAAACCTTTGTGGAGCTTGGTAATGACAGCCTCTCGGCTACAAAAAAGGGTGAAGCCGTTTTTGCACTAGAAACGAAACTGGCTAAAGCAAACAGGAAGCTTGAAGACATCAGAGACCCGTACAAACAGTATAATAAGTTTTCGGCTGGGGCGTTGAGTAAATTGACACCGAACATCAACTGGCAAGACTATTTTACCATAAGGGGTATGAAAAAGCTGGACTCTGTTATTGTGAGTCAGCCAGAATATTTTGCAGCACTTAGCAATGAACTGAAGGCTACTCCGGTAGATGTTTGGAAAGATTTTTTGCGTTTTCGGGTGGTGCGTTCATTGGCACCTTATCTTGATAGCAAAACGTACCAATATTACTTCGATTATCGCAAAACATTGTATGGTACATCAAAACCTCGTCCACGTTGGAAACGTGTTTTGAATGAAGAAGAAAATGCAATGGGAGATGCACTAGGGCAGTTGTTTGTGAAGGAATACTTTAGTGAGAAAACGAAGGAACGCTACGATAATATGGTAGAAGCGATGAGGGAGACGTACAAAGAGCGTATTGAAAAGCTGCCTTGGATGAGTGAAATTACCAAAAAGAAAGCACTCTCTAAGTTGAGTAAGATGGATAAAAAAGTGGGTTATCCAGATAAGTGGAAGGACTTTTCGGCGATGGAAATAGACAAAGTTCCATACGTGATTAATATGATGCACGCAAAAGAGTGGTGGAATAATTACAGCGTAAACAAGTTGGGAAAACCTGTAGACCGTAAAGAATGGTCCATCACGCCACAGACCTACAACGCCTATTACAATTCTTCCAACAATGATATTACGCTGGCTGCTGCCATGCTTACCATTCCCGGAATGAAGGATGAGGACCTGGATGAAGGTTTTCTGTATGGCTTCACTGCTGCTGGTATTATTGGTCATGAAATGACGCATGGCTTCGACGACCAAGGCAGACAGTATGACGGTGAAGGCAACCTGAAAAGCTGGTGGTTGCCGGAAGATTCAGTTAAGTTTACGGATAGGGCGAAATACATTATCAGGCAGTTTAATGAGTTTGTGCCTGTAGATACCATGCATGTGAATGGCAACGCCACACAAGGGGAAAACATTGCAGACCTTGGCGGACTGCGCATTGGGCTGGACGCTTTTAAGAAGACTGATGTATATAAAAACAACCAGTTGGTGGCGGGAATGACGCCAATGCAAAGATTCTTTCTGGGGTATGCTTACAGTTGGATGTTCTCGCAGCGGAAAGAGCGATTGGCTAATCAGCTGATGACTGATGTACACGCACCTGTAAAGGAACGTGTAAATGGGCCATTGGTAAACCTTCCTGAGTTCTATGAGGCTTTTAATGTGAAACAGGGCGATAAAATGTATAGGGCAGATAGCTTACGGGTGAATATCTGGTAAGCGAAAGTTGAATAAGGATTGTACATTTTACAATAATTTCAAAGGAAATATTTATTTGAAAAGAAGTTTGTAAGAAGGTAAGCTAACAGACTTTTAATCATTAAAAATAATTGTATAATCTCGTTTTTATTATCTTATAATTTAGTTTATACAAACAATTTTACTGATTGATGAAATGAAAATACAAAAATGTGAGATACAAGAATAGTCTTAAAAAAGAGGGAAATAAAAATTAAAGCATGGGAATAAGAAAATTGTTATTTCAAAAAACACTAGACTAGTAAAACTGTTGTTATTGTATCATAAGTAGAAAGCCATCTTTAAAATCGCTTAAATGGTATTTCGTTGCATTTAAAATACGCCTATTAAAAATTGTATTTAGATAGTTAAAAGGATTAGTCTCAGCATTAATACTCCTTAATTTATCTATTCATTAAAATGTACTATTCAACCAAATCATAGAAGTACCATCTAGCGCAGGAGTCATAACAATCATCCTACGGAAGACTTGCGAGTGAGGAAAACCAAGGCTGGGTTTATTTTAGCGAGGAAAGTATGCTTTTTGTTGCTAAATGCAACGGAATAAGACTTCGAGGCTACAAGCCTCGAAGAGCCGGGGCTAAAAGAAAGAACTGAAGTTGATGTTTATTCCGTCGCTCCTGCTATTGTCAAATACACCTGTTGGCTGCCGTTGATTTTTGAACTTGTTTGCATATGGTAGTATAATTAAAGTTCTGTCATTCAGATTTATTTCCCTTCCAATTCCAAGAGTTATCAATCAACTCATAGTCATCCCATTTTGCCCTGTTTATCAGGTCTGTATCTTCTGCTTTTTCATCCATTGTCCAATAATAGTTTTCATCTATCCTATAATAAAAACCTTCTCGTTTGTAATAAAGTGCCTTGAATCCTTTATCCCTTATAAATTGGGCTATTTTAATGAACTCATCTTTATAATTTAGTCCGACCTTTTCTAAAACTACATATTCATGAGGACTCTTCTGTGCATAAGTTTTGGCATAAATCCATTGGAATTGATTAATGAAATTTCTAAAATCACTCTCTGTATATTGGCTTGTATTTTGCAGTCTATTTTCTAAAATATCTATATCTGTTTGACAGGCTGATATTAGTTTACCTAAATAATCGGAAACGTATTCAATCGTTTTCCCGTTGTTTATAATATCACTCCAATTCTCATAATTCCAAATACTGTAATTACTATCTGGAAATTCTGCCGACCAAAACACTTTACCACTTCCTCCATTCCAATTTGTTTCTGGAGCACTTTCCGTTATGTTATTGTAATTAATTGTTTGTTCTTTATTGGCAGGTTCTATATTAATATTCGCACCAATCATTGGGAAAAACTTCTGTGTTCCTTTTGTTTTCTCATGTTTAGTGGAACTTATCACCAACGAATAATGTTTCCAAAGCTTTTTCTTAAGCTTGAATCCTTCAAGGTGTTTCTTTCTTATATCAAACTTACCTTCAATATATTCCCATTCATCATCAATGATACTTTTGCTAACTAAATTTTCATAGACCAATCTTGGCAATTCCTTATTAACCAAAAAATTAATTTTATCTTCCCAAAGAGTTTCAAATTGGGGTTTGTGTTCATTCCAAAGCGAATTAATTTCATAAGCTTCAAGAATATTTCTTTCTATAGTTTCTCCTATCATATTATTTTTAAGTGAGTTAGTTCCACAAAATTGTTTATTAATGTATTCAGCAAACTCTAAAATTAAAGTAGTTAATCTTTCAGCTTCTATTTTTTTGGTTTCCTTTGCACACTCCAAAAACCACATTCTCAATTGGGAATATGAAATTGATTTGAACTGTTTACCTAACTTTTCTCTTTCCTCTTTTGTCAAACTTACATTTGTTGGGTCAGAACCATCTGCTGATAAATACAACATCATAAAATTTGTATTACCATAAGTAGAGCTCAAATATTCGCAATACCTCATTATTTGTTTATCCTGGTCATTAGCATATGGTTTATTTTCAATAGCTACTCCAAATTTCCCATCAAAATCTATCAAAATATCAATTCGTCCATTATCTATTGCGTGTTCAAGTTTCAGATTTACTTTCTGTATTTTTTTAAGTACTACATCACTTTGAAAGAATGTTTCAATAAATAAATCCAAGAAGATTCTACCTTGTGAATGTGTTCCTGAAGGATTTAAAAATTCACCAATCATTCTTGAAAGTGGAAGTTCCAAAGCATATAAAATCTCAAAAGCATTAAAATCAGGAGCGATTTGCCTTTTCTTATTAAGGAGTCCGTTATGATAGTTCTGAAATTCTGTTCTTAGCTCAATAAAGATGTTTTCTAATTTCATGTTTTCTACCATTTTATTTTGGTTGTAGCGTTTGCAATCTTTTTAAATTTCACATTCTACCTATAAAGTAGTATGCCAATGGCAGCTAACTTCCAAAAAGTTTCAACTTTCGGGAAGTTTTTTAACTACCTTCCCCCACCAAACCTTTTAACCTTGCCACTTCTTTTTCAAGCAAGGCAATATATTTCTCTTTGTAATCATCCCCGTGAAAGTGCATATTCTCTGCTTTGGCAACAATGCTTTGTACTAAGTTATTATTTGAAGTAGGCGGAAAAATAAAATTTATAAATAAGGTATTAGTTAAAAATTTCGATGTTCAATGGTCTGGGACTAATTCAAATAATGTTTCAGTTTCAATAATAACAACTTGTGCAGGAGTAAGCGGTGTTACAATTGTGATTAACTCTGTCATAATTCACGTTTTATAATGAATAACAAAGATGCTACTCAATATCCTCCATTAAATGTTATAGAATTCTAGATAAGAGTTGTATAAATCAAAGATTTTGGGGTTATGCAATGTATCGTGCTTCAATAATCACACACAACTAATCACTAACCATTCATTTCACCGATTTTATATTGTTTAATCATTAATTCTAAATAAAATAAAACAGAATGCCTGATTTTATAATTTTTATAACATACTTTAGCACTCTAATTAGACCGTAAGTGCAGAACAGAACCGTACATAACTGATTATTGCTTTCTAATTCAGGTTTTCGTTATACACAATTCCAATTTTCTGTACACAAGGATAGTTTCCCTTTGGGGTTGCGATATATGTTTTATTGTTGATTATTGATCCTTTCTAGTTTTTGGTCACTCTAAATAGTGAAATTTAACGCTGATAGTTTGGTTGGTGATTATAATGTTTTTGATTTATAATTCTACTCTAGGGGATGGTCTTAGCTAGGGTACTATAAATACGCTTGTTATTCCATAAATAAATTAATCGAAGATGAGGAGGCAGGGGGTTCTTAGCGGAATCACAAGAAGTTTGGATGGAAATAAATATTTTTTTTAAAACAACATAATTAATATTAATACGTAAAATATAGACCCGCAATGAAACAGTTAAAACTAGTTCTCTTGATGTCAGTAACCCAACTGCTTGCCTTATGTAGCAAAGCACAAGTGTCGCCTATTTCAATTTCAACAGGTACTGTAAGCTTCGATTACAACTATTGCTGTAGCAGCAATAATAATTGCTCAACAATTTGCTCCAATACTTTTAGCTCCCCTACACATGTTTTTTCTTGGATTGATGCTAGTAACCAAACTCGTTCGGCGGTGATGGTTAATCAAACAAAATCCAATTGTGGCTTTTTGAGACAGTTTACCTATAAGGTGAGCGGGGTTGATAGGGTTTGTGCTGGTACAGGATCCAATTACAACGACCCAATTGAAACCTTGGGTGATGGTTTTATACAAAATCACACTGGTTACAGTGCTGATAACGAATCAACTTCCAAGGCTGGTACAACTTCGAACCCATTATCTGGTAGGCATCATGCAATTATTCAATTTGACATACCTAGTTATCTCATAAATTCGGGTAGTGGTAAGAGTGGTACTGTACCCTCCACTATACAATGGTTTTTTGCAACAGGAAGGGATTACCCTATTTATTCGCTTACCCAAGATGCTAGAGGTACTAATGGAGACCTCGGTGGGGATTCACGTTCTCCTTATGGCGATATGCACTACGATGGCACACCTTATTCCAATGGCCCTTGGGGAGGTGACAATATTGGTGGTATATCTATGGGCGATACCTACAAGTGGGTAAGTGTAATGAATGGTTCAACCAACGAAAGTACCCTACTAACAACCAATTCTGGCTGGCGATACAACGAGCCAAACACAATACCTTATGCAATGGAATGGACACAAAATGTTAATGCTGAACAAGGGCATGTACAAACACAACCAATCAGTATCAAAGATGCTGGACGTACAGATATGACATCAACACCCATAAAGCCAAACAGCCAAAAGTTAAATGGACCAATGCTTCTTGATGAACAATGGCCTTATCAAATAGCTGCTTATGACATACTTAGTCCTTCTGGTGGTAATACCAAACGGCTTACTTGGGGTACAAATTTTGGTGCTATAGGCGGTTTTGCTCAGAATAATGACAATACAGATTTTACCTTGCACTATAATGGTCAACGCACCACAGGCGGAAAGGGTCTGTTCTTGGCCTATTCTGTGGCAGATGTTTTTGGGCTGCATACTCCCAATGGTGTTTATAATGATAGTGCCTATAAAACAGGTGCGGTAGGCAAGGTAATTACCCAAATGGAAAATATGCAATTGGCAACTTTGTCTGCAACTGTCGGTTCGGTAATAACAACAGGGCCAGCAGGGGTGCAAGGCACAAGTAGTGCAAACGTGCCCACCGTAACGTATGTGCCTGCTGGCTACAATCATATATATGCAACGTGGGAGGTGGATGCTGCTGCCGATGTTGCCAACCTAACACTTACCCCTCACAAAAGCAACCCGATTGAGAACCCGGTTTTTGTAATCAACAATTACAAGGTTTCCACCACCCCAAAACCATCTATTTGTATAGGAAGCAAAGCTTCAAAGGCAGATATTGATTATTTCCTTACCATAGATTCTGTCAATAGCAAACTTTGGATAACGGTTAACAGTTCTATAAACACAGCCTTGAACTTGCAAGTAAACACAGGTGCTTGCAATACCTTATTGCCCGTTGTATTGGAAGACTTTAAGGCAACTGAGCAATACAATACATGCCTCTTGAGTTGGCAAACAAACATTGCCTCCAATGATATCCGCTTCGAAATCCAAAGAAGCATAGATGGAATCGGCTTCACAACCTTAACCACCCTGCAAGCAACAAGCAATGATAAAGGCAACTATCACGTCACAGACAACAAGCCAGCTAAAGGTGTCAATTACTACCGCTTAGAGATTGTAGATAAATATGGGGCTGTTACATACAGCAAAGTGGTTTCTGTTCAATTGACAATTGATAATTATAAATTGTCAATTATTCCAAACCCTGCCAGAGATGTTGTTACGGTTATGGGTAATAATATTGCTTCTGTACAAGTGATAGATAATATAGGAAGGGTAGTAAAAGTTGTTAACTTGAAAGATGCGACTAATCCTACACTATCTGTAAGTGGTTTGCAAGCTGGGTTTTATCATCTGCATATTCAAACAAGTGATGGCAAGTTTAGCAGTGTTGGTATGGTGAAGGAATAGAAAAAAATATTAACTATGAAATGTACGTATTGTGCGGACTCATATTTCATAATTATAAACTTTCTTCATTTTTTTCCGCTCTTCCAGATGTTAGCGAAGCGCATCTGAAAGTATCGATAAAAAGTATGTTTATCCGAAAATGATAAAGTGCCACTGCTATCTATGGGTGGTGGCTGTACTTTTGTTTTATGGATGTTCTTTTTAAGAAAGGGTATATTTGTTGAAATAGGTGAACTGAAGGAACAACCTTAACTTTGGAAAAAATAAAGAGTATGGGACTCGTATACGCAGCTATAAAACTAATTAATGGAGAAGATTTAGTTTTGGCTAAAAGACATATTATAGGAGAAGAGGAAGTAAAAGAAATGACCATTAATATGTTAGTGGATTCGGGTGCATACATGCTTGCAATTAATGAAAATATTCAAGAACAATTACAGTTACCTGTTATTGAAAAAAGGAAAGCACAATTAGCTAATGGAAATATTGAAGAATATGATGTAGTTGGCCCTGTTGAAGTAAGATTCAAAAACCGTCAATCCACCTGTAGGGCAATGGTGTTGCCGGGTGATAATGAACCTTTGTTGGGGTCTATTCCTATGGAAGATATGGATGTATTAATTCATCCTTTAAGACAAGAACTGATTGTAAATCCAGAACATCCTTATTTCGCTCAGATGAAAATGAAATAAAATGGTCTCCCGGCTAGTTACAGCCAGTCCAATTAAATCTTCCATTGGCACAAGTGCTAAGCAAAGCTGGCAACTTGGTTCAAAAAGTCAAACAAGTTTCAAACTAGAAAACGCTTATGTAAATTAAAGTGTAGCTATTGCCAAAGGGTGGTTGCTTCACTTTTGTTTTAAGGGTATTCCGCTATTGAAAATGGATAACGTTTAGTACTTTAACTAATTGTCGAAGAGGTCTACTAAACAACAATTAATAATAAAAGTAAACGATGAGCAAAATAATCTTTGACAGTGGTATATCTCTTGACGGTTTTTTGCAGGAGACAACAGGGGACCTGAAAATCCGATGGGTGGTGTTTCGGGACAAATTCACTCGTGGATGTTTAATCAGAAAGCTTTCTGGGAATACTTAGGGTTCGAGGGGGTAAACAAGATGGGGCTGATGGAAAACTTATTAGGGATACCATCGAACGTACGGGTGCCTTTGTAATGGGGAAACGAATGTTTGAAGAAGGGGAAGCTAGCTGGCCCAATGATTTATATAAAGCCGATGTTTATGTGCTGACACACGAAAAGCGAGAACCTTGGATTCAAAAAGGAACAACTACTTTCTACTTTATAAATGACGGAATTGAAAGTGCTTTGGAAAAAGCAAGACAATCGGCAAAAGGAAAGGATATCAAAATACAAGGCGGAGCAAACACGATTCAACAATTTTTGAATGCAGGACTCGTAGATGAATGTTTTATTCATATCGCCCCCGTTTTTTTAGGTAGTGGAATCAGATTGTTTGATGGCATTGATAAAGATAAATATGAGATGCAGGTTGTAGAGGTAATACCGTCGGACTCTACCACTCATGTACGATATAAACTGCTGAAAAAGTAGCAACAAGGGTTCACTGTGAGTTGTAGGCATAAAAAAAGGCCCAGTTAATACTGGGTCTTTTTTTGTGGTGTGAGCCGGGATCGAACCGGCGACACAAGGATTTTCAGTCCTTTGCTCTACCGACTGAGCTACCGCACCATCCGTAAAGGAGTGCAAATATAGGGGGTATTTCTGAATCTAAACAAGAAAGGGCTACCTTTTTGTTAAGTAATTTGTAGTTTATTTTTTAACGGATTAATCTGAAGCAATCTTTTAGCACATTTATTTCGAAAAAATCGGTGGTTTCTGTTGGCTCTCCATCGATGTGCAATGGTGCAAGTTTAAGATTTCTGATGGATAGTTTGGGCGTCTGAAAATATAATATGTTCTGGGAACTGATTTCTTTTACCAGGTTCTGAAGTTTATTGTTGCCACGTATCTGTCGTAGTACCGCAAAAGGTAATTGAGCCTTACTCATTTTTTGTACAATTACCACATCTAGCATTCCATCGGTGAGATCTGCCTGTGGTGCAATTGTAATGTTATTGCCAAACTGGTTGCCATTGGCAATACTGATGAAGTACGATTCTGTGAAGAAAGTGAAGTCCTCTACCGTTACCTCAAACTGGTATGGTTGCGCCTTGAAAAAGTTCAGCAGGCTTTGTTGGGTGTAGGTAAGCAATCCACGTGTGGCACTTGTAGAAAAGTCCTGTGCTACCTTGGCATCGAAACCTAGCCCACTTAGCATACAAGAAAATCTATCGTTGATGCAAAAGGCATCTATATATTGGGAAGTTCCTTTGAACAAGTGAAGGATGGCATCTTTTGGCTTTTTTGGTATTCCGGCTGCATAAGCTAGACCATTACCTGAGCCAACAGGAATAATACCAAAGTTTACGTCTACCAATTTGTATAGTGAGTTCACTACTTGGTTTACAGTGCCATCGCCACCAACAATTATAAGGTCGGTAATACTGTCTGCTTCTATCTTCTCCTTTAGAAAACCATAATTGCCGCTTGCATTGGTTGGGACAATTTCAAAAGGGACTTTCTTATCGGTAGTGATTTCATTTATTAATTTCTTGATATCTTCTTTCTTGAAAGTGCCTGATATTGGATTGATCAGGTAAATCATTCTTCTCTCCATAATTTCATTCTTTAAGCAAGCATTACAACCTGATAATTGGTCTTTATCTTATTTATCTCATAAGCAACTTGCTTTAGATTACGCAAAAGTAAGAGATAACTATACTTGAATATTTCATTTAAACTTTTTAGGCAAAACATTAAGGATAGGGGTGAGGAGAGGGGAGTGAGTGGTGAGTCGTCATTGGGTAAGTTTGAATGGTGAGGCGTAAAAAAGCCCTTGTAGAAAATACTACAGGGCTCATGAAACTATGATTGATGAATAAAAAATTAAAAATGTTGATTACCTGTTCCATCAAATTGATAACAACCGACATCGGCACCAGGAAGTGTTAATTCGGTTAGTCCATATTTCGGATCAATAGGTATGTTTTGAAGGGGTGTAAAACCTCTATATCCTTTACCTATACATGGAGAATTAGGTTGTAGGGTAAATTTAAAATTACCAACAGCATTTATGTCACCCAATAAATAACCACCTGTAACTGGTAATGGATAGTTTTTAAAAAGCGGATTGGTACCTGCTAATTGAACTACAGGACTACCATCATATTGGGCATCAGTTACATATTTATAGTTAGGAGTTAAATAAGCTAAGAGATTAGGGTAATCGGTAGCAACAGGTTTGGTAACAGACACTGGTCCAAATGGAATGATTTCATTTGCAACGGACAAGCTGTCTGCCCAATAATAATTGTAACCATAATTGCCAGCGTACAGATAGCCGGTATCTGGCACCAAACCACCGTTAAGTCTTAGCCCAAATTTGCAGTTGATTAATAGGTTATTAAATATTTTTCCTCTGGCACCATCTTCATAGTTGATTGACCCACCTTTACCTGTGCCTGTACTTCTATATCCAGAATTAACAACTGTGTTATTGTAAGTATCCACATGACAAGTAGGTAAGCCAGGAGCAGTACCTGTGTTAGCTGCTTTTAAAGAATTTGTTGCCCCTCCAATACAAAGATTATATGCCAAAATACCAACACCTCCTTGCTTAATGTTCAATCCATCACCTCCAGTTTTACCACATCTCTCAAAAGTGCATCTCATAATGGCAAAACGAGCCCCCGCTCCACCTATTCTAATAGCATCGTCAGGACACCCATATAACCAAGAGTCCTCAAAAACAAAAATCCCATTGGTATTAGAAAAGAAAAGTGGATATGAATTTTTTGTTCCACTACTTAATGCTTCAGTTTTATAAAAATTTGAGCCATTAGCTCCTCCTAAAGCACCACAATATTCTAAATGAGTCCATTTAATAATCATGTATTGGCAAGTAACATCACCCGCAATACCTTTCCATAGGCCAGAAAAAGCAGAGTCATTTTTCGCTTTGAATCCAATTTTGGGGGCATCAGTATGCTTTTGCCCTGCAACAGTCATCCAAATTGGTGCACTCTTAGTTCCTAATGAAAATAAATTTCCTTTTACTATCAGACCTGCTTGATTATTAAAAATAAGGTGTACTCCAGGTTGAATAATCAAACTGTCACCAGCATTCACAGTAACATCGCAATTTATTGTGTAAGTTTTTCCAGCTAACATAGTACCAGAGATACTTCCACAAATAGGTACAGAATCATTGATGGGTACAATTGGAGGATA
Source organism: uncultured Chitinophagaceae bacterium (assembly GCA_903883945.1). Lineage (GTDB taxonomy): Bacteria > Bacteroidota > Bacteroidia > Chitinophagales > Chitinophagaceae > Parasediminibacterium. The sequence goes on from CAISCV010000085.1 coordinate 24,523, forward strand.
TTTAGCGATAGAAATGATGTTATTATCTGTACTGAGTTTTGTACAAGAGGTAACAACTAAGGCAAAAAAAGAAAGGAAGGAAAAGAAAAGAGTATATTGTCTCATTGTTATAATTTTTGTATTATAGTTTGAATCTGATGCCCAGCAAATAAGAAGTTTTGAATTCATCAGTTTGTACAATAATGTGTTTGCTGTTATCTTGATAATGAATAGTGTTTGTATCGTAGTAATCTTTCTTTACGTAGAATTTAGTTTTTGCATTGGTTAAGTTTATTACTTTGCCATAAACCTCTAAGCCTTTGATAATTTTCTTTGTAAAGGAAAAATCTAATTGACCAAAAGGAGATTCCCATGTATCTAATCCATAAAAAGAACTAACTAATTGAATCCTCTCTCCGGTGTATGAGTAGCCTAATTGTGCATCTAATCCAAATTTGTGATCCTTAAATAATAAAGATAAATTTCCAATGTTTTCTGCCTGTCCTTGAAGTGGTCTAGTTTGATTTTTTACATATACAGTATCTGAACTTATTTGTGAAGTTGGATTGTATGCTTTATATGTTTTTGGGGTTGTTGTGGCACTATGCGTATACGTGTAATTTCCACTAATACCGAACTTGCCAAAGTATTTTGTGCCCATTAATTCAAGACCTGCATTAGTTACATCACCCACATTTGAAGGGGTTAAGATGTAAGTTGAAGTACCTGAATTACCACCAGTAATATTTGCGTTACTAAAGGTAATTTCTGTAGGGTTATGGATCTCTTTAAGGAAAACACCTGCTAATATTTCGTCTGACCCTTTTTTAGGATACATCTCATAACGAATATCGAAGTTATCGGCAGTGGTATGTTTCAACAAAGGATTACCTTGCATATCATAGGCTTCAGTTTCTGTTGCTGGTGTATAATATGGAATGAGGTCGGCAAAACTTGGTCTAACAAGGCTTCTAAAGTAAGAAACTCTAAAGCTTTTCCCGTGTTGCAAATCATATTTAAGGTGTAAACTTGGTAAGATATCATAGTAATAGATATGACCAGTTTTACCAAACGATCCTGTATCTAAGTCGGTGGCATATTTTTGGTCTGTAAATTCAATCCTTGCACCACCAACAACTTGTATATCTGGCATAAGCATAAACTTAAATTGACCATACCCTGCAGAAACATTCTCAGTTATTGAATAATTTTTAGCTTGTCCAGCATTACCAGCAGGTGCATCACCTGAGTTAATACCAAAAGCAAAGTTTGCTGAATCGATATTTAAGTATTGCGCTTTACTTGAGGTTCCTAAAGAATACGTTCTGTAAAAGTTATCTCTAGTTTTATGTCTGAACATACCACCTGCACTAAACTCAACATTTCTATTTTTAATCTTTCTGTTTACGATTAGGTTTACATAACCAGCAAGATCCTGGTCTGTATTGTGTGACCAAGAGCGGGTCATCGATTTAAAAATACCAGTATCCCCATTATAAGTTAATTTATCATGTCCTATTGTATATAAAGAATCATAGTTTGTATAACTATATCCTGCTAAATCTGGCAACTGCTGTTTAGCATAAGAATATGCAAAAGACCAATTTAAGCTAACCCTTGAGGTTAACTGATGCTCGCCATGTAGGGTGCTATTGTAAATAGATTGTTTGCGTAGAGAAGTTCTTGTATTATATGTTAGCGCCCCATGATTAGAATTCAGATTCGTATCTATAGAAACACGTGCTTGCAATTCATCCATTGCTACATATAAATTGTACAAGGAGATTTTATTTTTGCTGTTAATGATGTAATCGAATTTGTTATTGAGTGCAAAGCGTTTTTGTTGTGTTGAGATCGTATTAAGATATACATCTGCGAACTGGGGATAGTTTTCAATTACATTTCCAGCAATACCATATGCATTAGGGATAATCTTAGGATTTAATTGCGTAATCAAAACTTCATTTGTTCCTCTATACAGATTTTGATAGCTTAAACTTATTACAAAACCAAGCTTTTTATTTAGATATCGATTGCCATAAGTTAATCCTGTTTGAAGATTTATTGGTTGTGATTTGTTGGATAATTTTAAATTATTATAAGGAAATGTAGAATCGGTAGGGTTCACATGTGGGTTTATTTCATATGGGGACTTCAAGCTTATCTCAGAAGTAGCAAAAGAATTGAATGGATGGCTACTATTATAGATAGTATTCCCTCCACCAGCTGCAAAAATTCTAAACTCCTCTTTATTAGGGGCATCTTTCATTGCCAAATTCATTACACCACCAATTGCGTTACCTTCCATATTTGGAGTTAAAGCTTTAATAACTTCAAGCCTTTGCAGAATATCTGCTGGAAACAAATTCATTGGTACAAATCTGCTCCTATCATCAGGACTAGGAATTTGAATTCCGTTTACCAGTGTAGTATTGTAACGCTGATCCATACCACGAATAATTGCACGACCACCTTCTCCACTTCTGCTAGACTGGAATGACACCCCACTCATTCTTTGTAAAGAATTGGCTACTGTTACATCTGGGGAAAGTTCTATCGTTTTTGCGGACATCACATTTGTAACTACATCATTATGTTTTTCTATTGAAAGTGCAAAAGCTTCACTTTCTTTGCTTTTGAAGCCAGTTACTTCTACATTACCTAAGTCATTAACATCTTCTTTCAATTCAGCACCAGCAACCACAATGTCAGTAGCAGATTTAACCTCTGCTATTACTTCTTCCTGACTCTTATACCCTGCAAAATTTATTTTTACTTTGTACTTTCCAACGGGTACATTCCTGAATGTGTAGGAACCATCTAGATTTACACTTGTAGTAAGCTTTTTACCATTCCCTGTTAAAGTTACAGTTGCACCAATAAGCGGCTCACCCGTTTTAGCGTCTGTAACCTTTCCTTTTACTATACCCGCAAACGCACCAATACAAAAGGATAGAAATATGATAAACAACAGACTCTTCAAATGATACATACAAGTAGATTTTACTATACGGCGGTAAAAATATCTGTTAACTTTAGCTTAACATCATGCTTTGTAAATAGTAACAATTTAATAATGAAGGAAGGCGGATATGGGTTTAGGTGCCACCTTTTAAGTTCAGGTGATTTGATGCAGGCCTAATAGGGTAGTAAATACAAGAACTACTTTGATTAGAAGTGTTAAGAAAAGATATGCAGCTTTTATTTAAGCAAGAAAGTGTAAGATAAAATGCATTTACCTTTTTAAATCTAACTTCTTCAAACGATTAAAAAAGCGATAATTTAATAGAATAGCAGAAAAGGTAAGCCCGGTTACAAAGCCTATCCAAATACCTGTTACCCCAAAGTGCATTGGAAATGCCAAGAGATAGCCTACCGGAATGCCAATGCCCCAATAGGCAATTGCCACATAAATAGTGGGACGTACTACGTCTTTTACACCCCGGCAAAGCCCAACACCAATTGCTTGGGTAGCATCGGATACCTGAAATATGGCAGCAAAAACAAGGAGCATTTTGGCAGTTGGTATTACGATGGTATCGTGTGTAAATATAAAAGGAAGATAGTCGCCCAAGAGTACCATAAACAAAGCAGCCAAAATGCCATATAACAAACCTGTAAATGCAGTCGTTTTTCCTATAAGCTTCAATTCCATAACCTCTCCTTTGCCATAGGCATCACTTATTCGGATAGATCCTGCCATCGAAAATCCGAGCGCAATCATAAAAGTAGTAGAGGCACAATTGAGTGCTATCTGGTGTGCTGCCTGTGGAACTGCACCGAGCCAACCTACCATGATACCAGAAATAGAAAAAGCACCTGCCTCCATACTATACTGCAAACTGCTAGGTATGCCAATGCCCAACATTTCTTTGATAGTTGCCGATCGTAATTGCCACGCTTCTTTTCGGTGACTAATAAATGGTTCAAAAACCTTGTGTTTCATGACTACTATAATCATTGCAATTGCGAGTGCCAAGCGAGAAATAAGGGTGGCTAGACCTGCACCACTAATACCCATTGCAGTGAAACCACAATGTCCATAGATAAATATCCAACACAAAAATGCATTTAAAGGCAAGGATACTAACGAAAGCGTCATGGCCGTTTGGGTATACTGGAGTCCATCGGAGAAGTTTTTACAGGCAGAAAATATCATCATTGGTATTAAAGAATACCCCATGATAATCATATAGTTTTTAGCTAATGCGGCTACCTCAGGGTCTTGCCCCATTTGAGGTAGGAATGCAGATAAAAAGTGTACTATTAATGCTAGGGCAATGCCGGATATAATACTCAACACCCAACCATTAAAAAGAATATGTGATGCTTTGTGATGGTTATTTTGTCCGTTAGCAATCGCTACAAGTGGCGTTACCGACATAATAAGTCCAATGCCAATGACCAATGGGATTGCTATTACATTTACGACCAGCGAAGCTGCTGCCAAATGTTTGTATCCCAGAGACCCTATCATGGCAGTGTCAATGAGGCCATAAGCAACCTGTGTGAGGTTGCCTAGTATGAGAGGGATGGCAATGCTAAGTGTTATTTTGAAAGAATGTTTCAAGAAAAAGTTGTGAGTTGTGAATTGTGAGTGATAAGTTGTAAGTATTTAGCAGTAAAAATAAAAGTAAGGGAATGGGTATCAATTTTCAATTACGCGCTACCCCTATTTTTCCTTATGCCTTACGCTTTACCGCTTATGACTATTATCTTATGTAGCTCTAGCACTTGCGGTATCAACAGATGTTGCTCATCATTGATGATAACATGGTCGCACAGACGCATTTTGATATCTTGTTCAATTTGTTTTTCCATTCTGTTCAGTACTTCTTGACGGGTAATGTTGTCGCGCTGCATCACCCGTTTTATTCTAAGTGCATTCGGCGCTTGTACACCAATAATTATGTCGAGATTGCCTGCTGTTCCTGCCTCAAATAATAAAGCGGCTTCTTTAATGCAATAAGTACTAGTTTGTGCAGTCATCCAAACTTCTGCGGCTTTTATTGTTGCTGGGTGTGTTAAACTATTCAGTAGCTCTAGTTGATATTTATCTTTAAAAACAATATCAGCCATATATTTTCGGTTTAGTTTATCTCCTAGGTAAGCTGCTTCACCAAAAGCTTTTTTGATGGACGATTTTAATTCTTCATCTTCTTCCATTATTTTTTTTGCTGCCTTGTCAGCATCAAATACGGGAATGCCAAGCGTTTCAAATACCTGAGCTATGGTACTCTTTCCGCTCCCGATACCACCAGTAAGACCAACTTTTATCATATCCTCATTGATTAGAGCTATCAGTAAAAGACTATCTATACCCCATTTTGTTCCAACAAAAATCCCAAATCACATCATGCAATTTGGGATTTTTATTTGAGTAATATTTTCATTATTTAGAAACAGTCACGGTAGCTGGTTTGTTTACGGCTACGGTCATTTCCATACTTATTGCACTCTTTTCTATTTTTAAGTAACTACCAGGGTTAACTTCAATTTGCAAGGTACCATCTTCATTTATTCTGTAGATAGAAGCATGGATACCAGCATTGGTAACTATTTTAGCTCCCTTTTGCAATTCATCTATAAACTTCTTTTGTTCTTTTGCTTTTTGAGCTTGTGGTCTGATCATAAAGAACCAGAATACCAATATAATACCACCCATCAATACCAACTGAATAGAACCACCTTGTTTAGGATCGCCTCCAGCCATTAACATTACATTTAAAAGTGTCATCTTTTTTGTTTTATTGATTAATTATTAATTTACTTTTTCTCTTTCGGCATTACGACTTTGTCTCCAGGTGCTCCATTTACAATGCCAGTAAAAACTAGAAATTTCTCTGTACCGTTACTCGTATTGGTAGATACAATGATTGTTTTGTGAATGTCTCCACCACCATGAATTTTTTTACTATCGAATGCGCCGGTCACCCATCCTTCGCCACCCGGGGCTATGGGTTCTTTGGTGAAATCAGCAACAGTGCAGCCACAGCCGGGTCTTGCATTGGTAATAATGAGGGGTTTGGTACCCGTATTCTTACACCTGAACTTTACCTGTGCTTTTTCTCCCATATTAATAGTGCCAATACTTACTAAAGTGTCCAACCATTGTACTGTGGTGAAGTTGGCAGTATCTAACTCTGCTTTCTTTTGTAAAGCTTCGTTTGCGCTATCCTTACATGAAGAGAATGCAAAGATTAATGAGAAGAGTGATAAGATTGATAATATTGCTTTCATTGTTTTATCTCTTTAATACAATTAATAACCTGAATTTTATCTTGTTTGCTTAAAATCTATTTTGTTAAGTTCACCAGCCGCCACAAGTTCTTTGTGAATACTATCCAAAATGCCATTTAGAAAATGACCACTTTGTTCGGTGCTGTATTCCTTTGCTATATCGATGTACTCATTGATAGTTACTTTGGTTGGGATTGTTTCAAAATACAAAAACTCAGCGATACCCATTTTCATCAACACTAAATCTATGGATGCAATCCGATCCGAATCCCAGTTCTGTAGTTTCGGCTTGATAATATCTAATAAATGTTCGCGCTTATTGTATGTTGTAATTAATAATGATTTTGCAAAATCCCATTTATCTGGTGAAATAACTTCTTGAAAGTTGAAACCAACAGGCTTTGAGATGTAGCTATTTACTAACTGGTCCAACATTTCGCAATCATCGTCCCAATTATTAAAGTGTTCTTCTAAGTGGGACGTAAAAACTTCATCAGGGAGTAGTATATCGGTAAAGATAAATCTGATAATATCTTTCTCGGTATTCTTTTCACGTCCTTTTGAAAGGATGTACAACTGATATTCGGAACTTTCCAACAGCTTGTTGTATGCCCTTTTTAACAAATCCTCATTTATCAGACGGGAAGGATTCAGACGTTCATTTGCTTTTGCGAAAGAAGCATCTTCTACTATTTGCCAGAGAACTTGGTTGCCAGAAAGCTTTGTATTTACATTTAAATCTGCTTCAGAGGGTAAGTGTTTACTAGATTTTTTATGAGAATCTGTCTCGGCATACTTTGCAACTTCTGTTAAAAAGTAAAGCAGGTAAACAAATAAATCTCTGGTACTATCAAAACTTTTTTGCAACTCTACAACAGGCGTCTTGATGGCAGTTTCACCATTAGATGCATCCATCATATATAACAATTGCATCACTTTTACCCTAATATTCCTTCTGCTTATCATTCACTAAAGAGCTTTATGTATACGGCGGCGAAGATAGGGGAAATGAAAACCTTTCGTTGGAAAAGGTGGGTCTAGTCAGGGCAAACGCATCTAAATAATTTTGAAAGACGCTAAAATGAAACAATAAACCGTTTATATATTAAAAACAACATGAGCGGAGTTATTTCATTTTTTGAAGGGTTGACAGACCCAAGGGTAGACCGTACCAAGTATC
>CAISCV010000086.1 GCA_903883945.1 uncultured Chitinophagaceae bacterium
ACTGCTAATCTCGCACATGACCCTTTCTGTTCAGCAGGCTTGCAAAATAGTGCGACCTTAGCGCCAGATAATATTCAAAATGCGGGGTCACATCCAACTTACAAATGGACACTGAACAATACACCTATATCCGATAGTAGTATATATATATATAGTCCTATCAGAGATAAAGACACAGTGGGTCTAAAAATTACAAGTAGTATTGCTTGTGCACAACCCAAAGACACCACTATGCTACTTCCAATCGTTGTAAAAACGGCTTTAACACCTACTGATAGTATTAGTGCACCAACACTTACTACTTGTTCTAATGATCCAAACAACCCAAATGGCGTACCTTTTGTAATAAATACCTATCCGGTAAATGGGGGTACGAACCCTAGCTATACTTGTTATTTGGTAGGTGCAAGTGGTCCGGGATCGGATATACTTTTAGCAAATGATACCATAGTATACCTTACCAATACAGGCACTACCCCACAAGTACAGCAAGTATATTGTACCATGATAAGTAGCGAAAGTTGCGTAACCACAGGCGGTAATCCTGTATTTAGTAAAGACACCATCTCTGTTACTGTAAACCCATTACCGGTGGTAGACCCTATACAAGGTAATCCTACTGTATGTGTAGGGGCTCAAACTACATTAACTGAAACAACCCTTGGAGGTCAATGGAATTCTTTATCTCCTTACTATGCAACTGTTGATGCTAATGGAACAGTTACGGGTATGAACCAAGGTAATGCCACTATTCTTTATTTAAAAATAGACCCAACTACCTTCTGTACCAAAACACAGAACTTCCAACTAACCATAAATCCATCGGATGTACCATTCGATTCCTTGTATTATAAAACAATTTGTGCTGGGCAATCAGATACTATTTCTAATATCATATTCCCGCAAGGAACATTCATCAGTTCCGATCCTACTATTGCTACGGTTACACCTGGTGTAGATATAAATGGGTTACCTATTGCAATAGTAACACCTGTGGGTAATGGTATGGTTGTAATCACTGACTCTATTTTAAATGATTGCGGCACCACTCTTAGACGAGATACTATTTTTGTTGGAGTTCCTGCAATTCAACCTATACAAGGCAACAATACCATTTGTACCATTGGAGGCACTTCTCAATTGAGTGTAGTTGTAAAAGGTGATACCGCACATATCTGGAATACTAGCGACCCATCCATCTTAACAGTCGATGCTAATACTGGTTTGGTAACGGCTGCAGGATCAGGCAATGCTACCATTACGTATAGTGCTTATAATTCTTGTGCACAATTCAGCCCAGTCACTCAATCTTTTAGTATAAATGTTGGTCGCCCTACCACTACAGCAAGTATTTATAGTGGTACTAGCCCTATCTGTATTGCTTCATCTAGTATGCCATTTAATAGTTCCATTTCTGGCGGCTATTGGGCAAGCAGCGATACCACTATAGCAACCATCGACTCGATGAGTGGTATAGCATCAGGAAAAGCACTTGGTAATACGACCCTGTATTATGTAGTATCTAATGCTTGTGGTAGGGATTCAGCTGCACAGCAATCTCTGCAAGTGATTCAAGGGGTTCCAATTCAGCACATGGTAGGCGATTCTGTAGTTTGTACACTAGCCCGTTTTCAATATACCAACCCAAGTGCGGGGGCAACTAGTACCAATTGGAGTTTAACCAACAATGACCTCGCAAGTATCGACCAATCAGGTTTATTAACTGCATCAACACAAAACGGTTTAGATACAATCATTTATGCATACACCAATGGTTGTGGTACCAAGTACGACTCTTCAACGGTGGTTATTGGTATTCCTGTTATTCAACAACTCATTGCAAAGTCTCCTATTTGTGTGAATGATACAATAACCCTTTTAAGTGTAACTCGTGGTGCAACATTGGGTACTCTTTGGAACTCCCTCAATGAAAATTACCTGCATATTATCAATAGTCAAACAGGCTCATCTGTGGGTGTAGGTGGAGGTCTTGCCAATTTACAGTATGTAGCAACCAATGCGTGTGGTGTGAATTTAGGAAAAACATCGCTCACAGTTAATGCACTTCCAGTTATTCCGGCCATAGTAGGTAGACCAACTCTTTGCTTAAAGGATACGTTAACCTACACCGATACAACCCTAAATGGGATATGGAGTAGTAGTAATCCTGCTGCGGCAAGCATTACAAGTACTGGTTTTGTAACAGCTTTAGCTAGCGGCAATACAATTGTCAGATATGCTGTTACAAGTGCCACCACTAAATGTAGCAATGCAATGACGGAAGCTGTAACTGTAAATTTATTACCAACAGTTTCACCTATTACTGGTGCAAATACCGTTTGTGAAGGCAGACCAATCAATTTAAGTAATGCTACCACAACCCCAACAAGCAATTGGAGTAGTAACAATACCTCTATAGCAACTGTTACATCAACCGGTACCGTATTGGGTATTCAACCTGGTTCGACTACTATCAAATATTTGGTAATTGATGCAAATAGCTGTAGGGATTCTGTGAGTGCACCTGTTACAGTAAATGCAATACCTAGTGTAGCCCCAATAGTTGGTTTACCCAACTTGTGTACGGGTAAGACCTGGCCATTTACAGATGCTACCCCTTCAGGTACATGGAGTACAGTGTTTGGAAAAGCAACCATCACCACTGATGGAGTGGTTACAAGTCTTGCAAAGGGTAACGATACCATCAAGTATAAGGTGGTAGCCAATGGTTGCGATACAACGGTGGTTTTCCCAATTGGATTAACGACACCTGCTGTTGCACCAATCAAAGCGGATACTGTAAAAATACCAGTAGGGCTTACCATAGACTTAAAAGATGATTCTTTGCCGGGTGTTTGGAGTAGTCTTTCTCCAGACATTGCTACTACAGTGGGAATTTCACCTGGTATAGGACGGGTAACTGGAGTGAAAGCAGGTAGCGACTCTATACAATATACCTATACTGACCCTACAGGATGTGATGCACCTGCTTATATTGTAATTACCATCCTAGATCAGTTGAATGATGTGTACATACCTACAGCCTTTAGTCCTACGAGCAGCGATGCAGCCAACAGAAACTTTATGGTACTAGGCAAAGACATAGCGACATTAGACTTCAAGATATTTAGTCCTTGGGGTGAGTTGTTGTTCCAGACTACAGATAAAAATAATGCAGGTTGGGATGGCACAAAGAATGGTAAGTTCGAACCAAGTGGCGTATATGTTTACTTAGCTAAAATTACCTTGTTAGATGGCAAATCAATCAGCAAAAAAGGTGCTGTAAACTTAATCAGATAGTAAAAGAAGATGACAATGAAGAAATTTATATTGATAGTTTTTCTAGGTGCCTCCACCATTGTAAAGTCACAAGTAGACCCACACTTTTCACAATATTATATGCATCCACTGTGGCTTAACCCTGCTTTGACAGGTGCCATCAATGGAGATTATAGAGTAGCTGCAATAGATAGAAACCAGTGGAGTAGTGTAACAAACGCCTTTTCGACCCAAGGTCTTACAGCGGATATCACAACCAACAAGAATATCAATTTTGGTTTGAGTCTGTTGCAATATTCTGCAGGAAGTGGTGGGTACAAATATTTTAATGGTTTAGGGTCTATTTCCTATTCGGGTATTAAGTTTGGTGCGGAAGGGATGAAAGTTATTTCCTTTGGTATGAACTTCGGGTTGATTAACAGACGATTCGACCAGTCACAACAATGGGGAAGTCAATACACCCCTTATTTAGGTTTTGACCCATCAAAAGCAGGACAAACACTGGCAAAACCATCTGCAAGCAGCTTAGATTTGGGTGCAGGTATAGCATACTACGATGGAGATCCAGATAAGAATGTAAACTTCTTTGGGGGCTTATCTGCAGCACACCTCAATCAACCAAAAGATGAGTTTCTTGCAAGTAGTGCTAGTACATCAAAAGTACCTGTACGATATACCCTTCACGGTGGTGCAAGAGTAATACTTTCAGACAGAGCTAGCCTTGTTCCAAATGCAGTATATATGAATGAAGGTGGTGCTTGGGAAGGAACACTTGGTGGCTACTATCAAAGAAATATAACGGATGATGTTGATATAATGGCAGGGTTAAACTATCGGTTAAACGATGCTGTTTACCCCTACTTAGGAGTCAACTTAGACAAACTTATGATTGGATTTAGTTATGATATTAATACCTCTCAATTGGGTTCGGGGGCAAAAGGAACAGGTAGTTATGAACTATCATTGATGTATTCGAATAAAAAGGGTACCGACAAGGGCTTTTTCAAATGTCCAAGATTCTAATTTGAACGAAATTTAGTAATGCTGTAAAAGATTTAATTGATGTTGAAACGTATATTTTTTCTAGGTTTTGTTGTTCTATTTCAACTTTATGCCTTTGGTCAATCAAAGCAAACTTTGAAACAAGCCGACAAGTATTATTATGATAGCTCTTATTATAATGCTATCATCAATTACGAGATTTATTTGGGTATCAGGGCTGTAACAGTAGAGTTTGACCCTTATTCTAATAATAAAAAAAGGAAGTTAGTCGACTTTGAAGAGGTTAATAGCAGTAGCCCAAGTGCAGTACAGGTTTTCTACAACTTAGGTCAATCCTACAGACAATTAAACGATTACGAAAATGCCTCAAAATGGTATGAAAAGGTTTTAAAATCTGGAAGTAGTAATTATCCTTTTGCGCATTTGTGGCATGCTCAATGCCTTAGAGCACTTGGCAATTACCAGAGTGCGGAAAAAGAGCTAAAGAAATTTATAAAAGATAATGACAAAGAAGAAAATAGGGCATACATACTTATTGCTAATAATGAATTGAGTAACATCAGTTTCATCAGACAACAAACAGAAACCAGAAAACCACCAGCTTATGCTTTACACAAACTTAAAGGAGATTTCAATCAGATCGAAGGAGCTTATGCCCCAGTTTTGATTCATGATACTACTATGCTTTTTACATCTACTCGAATTGTAGATACGGTGAATAAAGCAAGTAAAGTGAATACGCATGTAAATCACCTTTTCTATAATACCATCAATCCTGCTAGAGATTCTATAACAGGTAAAGCCTACATGCTTCGCTTTCCTTCAAGAACTGCTGCGAATGAAGGAACTCCAACTTTCTCACCCGACGGCAATACATTATACTTTACAAGATGGGAACCAATAAACGGGAACTCTAACTCAGCTATTTATGTAAGCAAAAAGAAGAATGATAGTATTTGGGATGAACCTACTAAATTGAATGATAGTATTAACATTAAAGGGTACAACTCCAACCAGCCTTTTGTTACAGACGATGGCAAATACCTGTTATATGCCTCAGACAGACCCGATGGACTTGGAAAATATGATATATGGGCGGCACCATTTGATACAGCTGGTAAACCGGGATTACCCTTTAATTTGAAAGAAATAAATACAAAGGATGATGATAAAGCACCGTTCTATCATACCAATTCAAAAACGCTTGTGTTCTCTTCAAACGGACGAATTGGTATGGGTGGCTTCGACTTATATTCAGCAACAGGGGAGATTACCGCTTTGCAGGCGCCTGTAAATTTGGGTGCTCCTATCAATTCAATTAAAGATGATAACTATTTCTTTAGTGCATCTAAAGATACTTTGATGAAGAAAGTTTATGTAAGTTCTGATCGTAAATCACAATGTTGTTTGGAAATATTTTCTGTTGAACGATTGCCAAAGAAAATCTTCAAACAAAAGATAGATGGTTTATTATCCGACTCTGCTTCGGGCAAACCTATCAGCAATGCTACTATAACGGTAATCAACAAATTTGATAGTACAAAAAATAAAACAGCTGTTACCGGTACAGATGGTTTGTTCCTGTTAAATATGAACGATTCTACCTCTAAAATTATATTTAAAAGGAAAGGTTATGACGACTTAATACAACCTTTTAAATACGATCCAGAAATCTATAACGATACCACTTTTATGGTAGAGGTTAGTTTAAAGAAATCAAAAAAGATATACTACAAACAAGTATTGGAAGGCTTTGTATTTGATTGTGATACTACCGCTGGTAAAAAAGCATTGGCTAAAGTGTATATTACAGCAACCAATCAATATGATACTACCAAAAACATTGTAGTAAGTAGTATGAAAACTGGGGCTTTCTCTATAAATCTAACCGATTCCATCAATGCTTTGTGGTTTGAAAAGAAAGGTTATTATGATAAGGATGTTCGTTTCAAACTCTCTTCTGATTCATTAGAAAGAGATACCACTTACAAGATAAACTATTGTATTTCTCAATTTAAGCCTGATGATGAAATAACTAAGGTTGAAACGATAACAGATCCTCGGAAAGTAACAGATGTTGTAAATACAATTAACAAAAGTGATTCTGTTACCATACATTTTGACTTTAATCAAACGGTATTAAGACCTGATGCAGTTGAGACACTAAACAAGATGCTCTCTATCATGAAAACATATCCTAGTATCTCTTTAGAGTTGGATATAACAGGTCATACAGATGCGATAGGTTCTGAGGCTGTGAATTTACGAATTGGTAGAGAAAGGGCACTTGCTTGTTTGGACTATATGATTTCGATGGGTATCAGCGAATCTAGATTGAATCTTAAATCTTACGGTAAGTCTAACCCTGTTGCACCAGACTTTATAAATCATAAAGACAATCCAGCAGGTAGAGCCAAAAACAGAAGGGTGGTGATGAAAGTAAAGGCTAGAATAGAACAGATAATAGATAAGAAATAAATAGCTTTTAAAACTTAAAAGGGAAAGACTTGACAACATCAAGTCTCTCCCTTTTTTATTTCATTAAACTACCCTTTAAAGAACCAAAAGGTAAAGGCGGGTGTTAATTCCAAAACATTTTATATGAGGAATAAGATAGTAGTGGCTATTACAGGGGCAAGTGGATCGGTTTATGCAAAAGTACTCTTAGATAAATTGATACTTTTAAAGGAACAATGGGAGGAAGTGAGTGTTGTAATGAGTGCGAATGCTAAAGACGTATGGCAAACCGAAATAGGCAATGATAGCTACAAAAATTATCCGGTTAAATACTTTGAGAAAACAGACTTCTCTGCTCCTTTTGCTTCGGGGTCCGCTAAATACAACACTATGATTGTTGTCCCTTGCAGTATGGGTACACTTGGAAGAATTGCATATGGCATCAGTGACGACCTGGTAACAAGGGCTGCCGATGTAATATTGAAAGAAAGAAGAAAGTTGATCTTGATGGTAAGAGACACGCCCTATAACCTGATACACATCAAAAATATGGAGACCGTAACAATTGCAGGTGGAATAATTTGCCCTGCAACCCCCTCCTTCTATAGCTTACCTAAAACTATAGAAGAAGTCGCAGCAACTGTTGTAGACAGAATTCTAGACTTAGCAGGCTTGGATATAAGTAGTTATAGATGGGGGAAGTAGTGGTTAGTTAGTAGTTAATTACTCCCGCATAATTAAATAGCATTAATATATTTAAAACTCAACAAGTAATTTATCTAAAAGTCCTAATTATTTAGATTAGAATAAATGCAATTTAATTCAGCAACCATACTTATTAGTTATTAATTGTTAGTGGCTTGTACTAAGTAACTAGCAGTTATTTTCAATTTATCTTATCCACTACTCACTACTCACTAATAACTAACGTGAGTTTTGGATGTTACCTACTAAAAATGGAAGGCAATCTGTCCAAAAAAGTGTAGGCACATAATCCTGCGAAGACATTCAAGACTGCATTGA